>NZ_JBSGTX010000061.1:0-51135 GCF_053607625.1 Streptomyces sp. NPDC055103 | reverse complement strand
CTGGGAGAGCGGCTCCAACCGCACGGCCACCGTCCCCGCCGACGGCAAGATCACACTGAACGACACCTGGCGCAACTGACCCCCTCCCACGTGGGCGGGTACCGGCCGACACCGGTACCCGCCCACAGCTCACGGGACACAACGCCGCCCGCGACAGCGCTCACGAGCATCCCGCCCCTCCTTCGTCCATGGGCCCCCGCATGATTCAGGCCGCCCACCGAGGGCGGAGCGCGAGGCGCCGAGCGCGGTCGGGCGACCTCCGCCCGGGAGGCTTCCGTCACGTAGTCGCTGTTCGTCTCCGCACCTGGAGCGGACACCCGAAGGCCAGGTGCCCGGCCGGGGAGAGTACGCCGCAGCACTGCGGCACGGCTCGGAGGCGAAGTCCGCTCGGAAGCGCCTCAGCAGGGTGCCGCTGCCGGGTGAGCGCGCGAGGACGAGCCACCGGCCCCCGTAAGGCGTCATCACCATATCGGCGGAGCACTGGGACCAGATCCGTGAGGCCTGTCCTCACAGGAACCGGTGCGGGCTCCGTCAATGTCTCTCAGAGGGGAGATCGTCGAGGCCTGAGACCGTGTCCTATGTGGTGAGGCGGACCAGTCGCTTGTAGCAGCACAGGGCTGCGGCAAGGCCGAGAAAGACCGGGCAGTTGCGTGGATGGCGCTCGTAGCGGTGGTTGAGTCGGCGGTAGCCGGTCAACCAGTACAAGGCCCGCTCGACGACCCGTCTGCGGCGGCCGAGCCGCTTCGATGACTCGATGCCTTGCGGGGCGATACGGACTCCGGTGCGTTTGCCGCGGAGCCGCCCGGTACGGCGGTCGAGGGAGCGATGGAGTCCCGCCGAAATTCACTGCAAGAACTCGCACAGCCGAGTGGGCCCCACCATGCCAGGATTCGCCCCGCCCGTCGCCGATGAGCGCACGGCACTGACCGCTTGTCTCGCCCACCAGCGGCGCGCGCTGCGCGTCACCGCCTACGGCCTGACCGAGGCGCAGGCCCGTATGACGCCCTCCGCGAGCGAGTTGAGTATCGGAGGACTGATCAAGCACGCCGCGCGGTGCGAGACCTTCTGGACCGGCCTCGTCCTTCAGCAGCCGCGCGATTCGCAACGGTCGGCGGACGAGTCGGACGCCGACGAGTTCACGCTCGCCCCGGACGAGACCCTGGCCGGCTCCCTGGCCGCGCACGCGGAGGCGGCCGAGCGGACGGACGCGGCGATCGCCGGCATCGCGAACCTCGGCCGGGCGGTTCCGGTGCCGCGGGGACTTCCCTGGTTCCCCGCCGAGGTCAAGGAGTGGTCGGTGCGCTGGGTGTTGCTGCACCTGATCGAGGAGACGGCACGGCACGGCGGTCACGCCGACGTCATACGCGAGAGCATCGACGGCGCGACCCTCAACCCGCTGCTCGCCACGGCCGAGAGGTGGCCGGACCCGTGGTTCCGGCCATGGAGCCCGCGCGCCTGAGCGGAGGCGGAAACCACGCGCGCTCCATGAACGACCCCTCAAGACGCAAGATCTTTCTGAAACATGTCGCAAGATCTTGCCGACCGCGATCGTCGGCTGCTTGACTCACCTGCGATCCGCGGTAGTTGAAGCACCTGCACGCGAGAGGAACACCCATGAGCAGCGACTACGACGTCCTCGTCCTGGGAGGGTCGGGCGTCGACACGATCGTGTACGTCCCCGAACTCCCCCTTCCCTACGCCGACAGCTACATGATCCAACCCGGCATCGAGACCCGGGCGGGCCAGACCGGGGACTTCGTGGCGCTCGGCCTCAGCACGCTGGGACTACGCACCCACCACGTCGACATGATCGGCGACGACCCGTCGGGTGACCTCATCCGGGCGTTCCACCGCGACCGGGGCATCGACTTCACCGAGGTCCCGCTGCCCGGCGGTACGAAGCGGGCCGTCAACCTCGTCAGCCCGGACGGCCGCAGGCTGTCGCTCTACGACGACAGCCGCTCGCAGGAGTCCGACCGCCTCCCCGAGGACCTGGTCCGGAAGCTGGCCTCGGCCAGCCGCCACGCGCACGTCTCCATCACCTACCCGTGCGCCTTCGCCCTGCCGCTCCTGCGCGAGGCCGGGCTCACCATCTCCACGGACCTGCACAACTGGGACGGCGAGAACCCGTACCACGAGGCCTTCGCCTACGACGCGGACATCGTCTTCGTCTCCACCACCGCCCTGCCCGATCCGGAACGGACCATGCGCCGGATCCTGGAGCGGGGCCGGGCCGAGGTCGTCGTCGCCACCGCGGGGGCCGAGGGCTCCTATCTGCTCACCGTCGACGACGGCCTCGTCCACATCCCCGCCGTCTCCCCGCGCGCACCGGTCGTGGACTCCAACGGCGCGGGCGACGCCTACGCCTCCGGCTTCCTCTTCGCCCACCTCGCGGGCGAGGACCCGCGACGGTGCGCCCTCCACGGCGCCGTCGCCGGGGCCTACGCCTGCACCGTGCCGGCCACCGGGAGCGACGCCATCGACCGCGCCGCCCTGACCGACGAGGTCGCCGCGCTCACCGGCTCCCGGTCCGCCGCGAAGGACGCCGAGTGACCGCCGGCTCCTACGACGTCGTCGTCCTGGGCGGAGGCGTGGCCGGCTGCGTCCTGGCCTCCCGGCTGAGCGAGGACGCCGGGCGCTCCGTCTGCCTCGTCGAGGCGGGACCCGACTACGGCCCGGACCCGGGCGGCTGGCCGGCCAGGACGCTCGACTCCCGCGCGCTCCCCCGCGAGGACGTGTGGGAGCGGAACGTGCCCGTCCACCGGTTCCGAGGCCGCGTGATCGGCGGCTCCTCCTGCGTCAACGGCTGCTGGAACACCTGGGGTTCGGCCGCCGACCACACCGAGTGGGAGCGTGCGGGCGGTCCCCGCTGGGGCTCCGCGGCCATGGAGCCGTACCGCACCGCGGCCGTAAGGCGGATGGGTCTGCGCGAGGTGCCCGACCGCGAACTGTCCCCGTGGAGCCGGGCCGCTCTCGAAGCGGCCAGGGAACTCGGGCACCACGAGGTCGACATGAGCCTGCCCGGCCCGCCCGGTCACGGCCTCCCGCTGATCAACTCCGTGGACGGCCGACGCTGGAACGCCGCACTGGCCTATCTCGACGCGGACACCCGCCGGCGTCCGAACCTCACGGTGCTCGGGGACTCCGTCGCCGACCGGCTGATCCTGCGCGACGGCCGGGTGGAGGGAGTCGTCGTGCGCGCCGGCGGCGTGCCGCGCACCCTCCGCGCGGGACTGTACGTGGTGGCCTCCGGTACCTTCGGTTCCCCGGCGCTGCTGATGCGCAGCGGCATAGGCCCGGCAGACCGGCTGCGGCACATCGGCATCGACCCGGCGGTCGACCTGCCCGGAGTGGGCGCGAACCTGAGCGACCAGCCCGGCGTCTTCCTGCCGCTCGTGCCGACCCCGGAGCTGGACGCGGCCCTGGCGGAGAAGGAGCGCGACGGCGAGCTGTACGTCAACCGTGTGCTCGTCCGCGCGGCGAGCGAACACGCCCCCGCGGACGGCTGGGACCTGCACATCCTTCCCTCCGCGGGGCCGCCGCTCTTCGGCTCCCTGCCCCCGGGCCGGTACGAGGCGGGGGTGTCGGCCTTCCTCGTGAAGCCCGTCTCCCGGGGCAGGGTGTGGCTGCGGTCCGCCGACCCGGACCAGTCGCCCGCGATCGATCCGGCGTTCCTGTCGGATCCGGAGGGGCGCGACGTGGCCGTGCTCCGGTCGGGGCTGGCGACCGCCCGCCGGTTCGCCGCGTCCACGGCCCTGAAGGGGCTCGCCGCGCTGCCGGAGGGCCTGCCCGCGCACGAGCAGCCCGAGGCGGAGCTGCGTGCCCGCCTCGGTACGTACTGGCATCCGGTGGGGACGTGCGCGACGGGACCCGCCGCCGATCCGTCCGCGGTGGTGGACGGTGAGGGCCGGGTGCACGGTGTGGCGAACCTGCGGGTGGCGGACGCGTCCGTACTGCCGACGGTTCCCGCCGCCAACACGCAGCTGCCCGTCCTGGCCGTCGCCGAGATGCTGGCGGCCGCCGTGGCCGGCTCGTGAACCGCGGCACCGGCCCAGGAGGACCGACGCGCATGACAGAAGACGCCCGCGGCCGACGTCTCGTGTACGGCTGCATGGGGATCGGCGGCGGCTGGGACACCCTGCCGTACGGCCCCGGCGACATCGCCCGCGCCGAGGCCGCGGTGGAGGCGGCGCTCGACACCGGGATCACCGCCTTCGACCACGCCGACATCTACCGGTACGGCAAGTCCGAGGCCGTCTTCGGTGAGGTGCTGTCCCGGGCCCCGGGGCTGCGCGACCGGATCACCCTCCAGACCAAGGTCGGCATCCGGCTCCCCGAGGAGGGCCGGCCGGGACTGTACGACCTGCGCGGCCCGAGCGTGCTGCGCCGAGTGGAGGAGAGCCTCGCCCGGCTGCGGACCGACGCGGTCGACGTCCTGCTGCTGCACCGGCCCGACCCGCTGGCCGACCCGGAGGAGCTCGCGGAGGCGCTCACCTCCCTGCACCGGCAGGGTCTCGTGCGCCGTTTCGGTGTGTCCAACATGAACGCCGCCCAGATCGCGCGTCTCCAGTCCTTCCTCGATGTTCCGCTGGCCGTCGACCAGTTGGAGATGAGCCTCCACCGCAGGGACTGGGTGGAGGAGGGGGTGCTCGTGAACACCCCGGCCGGCGCAGGGGTCGGGTTCCCCTCGGGCACGGTGGAGTACTGCGGCGAGCGGGGCATCGAGCTCCAGGCCTGGGGCGCGCTCGCCGGCGGGCGTTTCTCCGATCCGCAGGCCGGTCCCGCGGCCGCGCTCGTGGCCCGGCTGGCCGACGCCAAGGACACCACCCCGGAGACGGTGGTGCTGTGGTGGCTCCAGCGTCACCCGGCCGGGATCGTGCCGGTGGTCGGGACGTCCCGCCCGGAGCGGATCCGCGCCTGCCGCGACGCGGTGGGGCGGCCGCCCGGCCTCGGTCACGAGGAGTGGTACGCGCTGTGGACGGCCGCCCGGGGCGCGCCGCTCCCCTGAGCCGCCCACACCTGACGTCCCCTCGTCACCCGGCATCCCCTCCTCGCCCGGCCTTTCCCCGCCCGGCGCCGATCCGGCGCCGGGCCTTTCTCTGCGCGCCCGGCCCTTGCCGGAGCGCCTCCTCCTCGGACGGAGAGACACCGTGATTCCCACCGCCTCGACCGTGGCGACTTCCTTCGAGTCGGCCCGCTTCTACATCACGTTCCGCTGCAACTCCCTCTGTGGCTACTGCAACGTCTGGCAGGACGACAAGTTCAAGGGCTACGAGGAACTCACCCTCGAACAGGGCCGCCGGATCCTGGACGAGCTGCACGGCCTCGGCGTCCGCTACGTCGACTTCACCGGCGGGGAGCCCGTGCTCCACCCGCACATCGACGGCATCGTCCAGTACGCGAAGTCCCTCGGCATGACCGTCGAGATCACCAGTAACGGCATCCGGTTCGCCAAGCACATCGACGCGATCGTGCCGTACGTCGACACCATGAACGTCTCCCTGGACACGCTGCGGCCCGAACGCTACCGGGCGATCCGGGGCGTGCCGACGCTCGACCGGGCCCTGGACGTGATCCGGGGGATCGTCGCCTCCGGTGCGGGGAACCTGAAACTCATCTGCGTGGTCACCCGCGAGAACGTGGACGAGGTACCCGACCTGCTGCGTTTCGCCCAGGAGAACCGGGTGACCGTCTACTTCTCGACCATGTTCGAGTACTTCGACGCGCAGGACACCGTCCGGGACGTGCGCAGGACGGCCCGGAAACTGAAGCTTGTGGAGCAGAACGGCAAGCCGGTGGCTGGCTCCTGCGGACCGGCCCGCGCCGAGGCGCCGGGCCCGGACGACGGTTCCCTTCCCGACCTGCTGCTCGGTCTGCTGTACGCGCCGTTCTCGCTGATCAATCTGCATTTCCGCAAGTACGTGGAGACGCAGGACCCGAGCGCTCCGACGCAGTGCTACGCCAACAAGCGGATCCTGACGGTCGGTCCGGACGGGCGGCTCGTGCTCGTCCTGCCCTGCTACCACGCCTTCGACAACTCGGTGGTGTGGGACCGGGACCTCGCGGAGCTGGTGCGGGACGAGGAGTTCCAGCGGGTCAGGGACGAGGAGGTCGGCTTCCGTCCGGAGTGTCGGGGGTGCACCGTCTTCCCCTACGTCGGGCTCTCCTTCAGCTACCGCTTCGACAAGGTCTTCCTCTACCAGGCGCTGTCCGAGGAGATCGCCAAGATCAAGGGACGGTTCGCGGACCCGCTGTACCCCCGGATCGCGGTCGCGCCCGAACCGCTCCTGACCGAGTTCGCCGAGCTCGAACGGTTCATCGACACGCAACTGCCTGTCCCAGGTGCCCCGTTGGCGGAGAACCACCTCTACCGGTTCGACGTCACGCCGACCGGGGTGCGTACGGACCTCACCGCGGGCGCGAGCAGCGTCGAGGAGGTCCTCGCCGACCATGTGCGGGAGCAGTGCTGGGACGTACAGCGCTCGCCCCACACCTGGATCCGGCTGGTCTACCGCGAGCTCGTGCCGCTGCTGCGCGGACTCGCCGAGCGGGACGCGATGTCCCGGAGGGCGTACGAGGAGGTCGTGGCAGGGCTCTACGCGGTGCAGCTCGCCTGGTGGCGCTCCTACCTCGGCCGGTACTTCCAGGGCGGTGAGGCACTCGACACCCTGGAGTCCGACGGAGTGGTCGCCCGGTTCCTGGCCCGGACCGCGGAGCTGCTGCCCGACACTCCCGACGTATCCGAGTCCGTACGCGTCCGGCAGATCCTGCTCCACGCCGGCTGCGTACTCGGCTTCCCCGCGGTCACGCTCGCCCCCTTCTCCTCCCCCGGTCCCTTCGCCGAGGCGGCGCTGCTCACCAAGCACCTGCTGCTGATCGCACCCGACGAGGAGCTCGCGGGGTACGCGACGCTGCTCCCGGCCGAAGCGGCCGGACCGCTTCTCGGGGTGCCGACGGGGCCGCCCGCGCCGTCCGGGCCCTCGGCCCGCGCGCTCGACCGGCTCCTGGACGGCGCTTCGGCTGCCGACGCGCCGTCGGTCGCCGCGCTGATCGACGCGGTACGCGCACTGCGCACGGAGGTGCCAGGCGAGGAACTGGCCGGGCTGCTTCTCGCCCGCGAACTGCGGGAACCGGCACTGATACGGCGCCACGGCGAGACACTGCGCCGTACCGGAACCCCTTCTGAAGCTTCTGCAGCCCCTTCCGGAGCCCCGTACGCGCTCTCGCGGGGCTGAGGCCGGACGGACGCGCGAACGCGTAGTGCCCCCGGACTCTCGTTCGGGGGCACTACGCGTTCAGGGTCGTCTCAGCGCGGGTCCGTTCCGCTCACCGACGTGGCGGCGAGGAGGGCACCCGCGGTGTTCCGCTGGGTGGCGACGAGCTGCCCGCGCAGGGCCTCCTCGATCCGGTCCCGATCGCGCGGGTCGACGGTGAAGGCCTGACGGCCGGCCAGCTCCGGCCGGGCCGCACGCTGTTCCTCGGTGAGGGCCGTGGGGAGGAGCCGCAGCCAGCGGCCCTCGTCGGTAAGGGCCCCTTCCTCGACCGCGATGCTTCCCGGGGCACCGTAGACGAGCTGCTGGCTGGTGGAGTCGGTGGCCTTGACGTCCCACACGAGGGTGGTGGCGTCGAGCCAGGTCGCCTTGGAGCGGGAGAGGTCGAGGTCCGGCGTGGTGCGGATGCCGGGCAGGAGGTAACCGGTGTCGCCGCCGACGAGCCACACCTCCTTGCCGTGGGAGCCGAACTCGAGCGAGCGGTCGCCGGGGACGTCCTTCTCGTCGCCCCGGTGGACGATGTAGCTGAGTGACGTGGCTCCTTCGGCCAGCGGCACCTCGAAGACCGCGCCGAAGGCGTCGCTGCTGACCGGGGCCAGCGGCCGGGACCAGTCGGTGGGAGCCGCGGCGCCGGTCCAGGTGTGCAGCCCCCAGCCCGTGTAGTCGCCGTCCGGACGGTAGTAGTGGACGACGGCCTTCCGCTCGTCCTGCGGCGGGTAGACCCCGGCCGGGACGGTCTCGGACTGGCCGTCGGCCCCCGCTTCGATCCAGACCTCTCCGGTGCGCCGCAGCTCCACGGTGCGCGCAGGCCCGTCCGTCGTGCCGTCCTTCTCGACGGTGTAGGAGACGCTGCCGGTGCCGGAGGTCACCTTGACCCAGGCGAACGCGCCGAAGGCGTCCCGGCCGGTGAACTCCGCGGTGGTGCCGCCGGTCGCGAGCTTCCAGCCGGTGTAGTCGCCGTCGGGGCGCCGGTAGTGGACGACGGCGTAGTCGCGTTCGAAGGCGCTGGGGCGGGTGGGCGCGGCGGGCTCGCCCGCGGTGGAGGCGGCGCGGCTGCTCGCGACGCGTCCGCGGTCGTCGACGACGACCGCCTTGTAGCGCAGCGCGGTGCCCTTGGGAGTGGCGCCGGGCAGGTTCTGGGTGACCTTGTACGGGGCGTGGTCGGCGGAGCCGAGGACCTTCCAGGGTCCGTCGCCGACCTGGGCGGCGAAGACGACGCGGCTCAGCTCTCCGCCCCGGACGTCGGCGGTGAGTTCGACGGTGCCGGTGGCTCCGGCGGCCGGGGCCTTGAGGGTCACGGCCGGTGCGGTGCGGGAGGTGTCCAGGGGGCGGCCGGCCTTGAGGACGACCGAGGACAGGGCCGGGACGGTGAGCGTGACCTCACGGTCGGCGTCGCTGCGGACCGTCGTGCTCTGTCCGTGGAGCGGGGTGAACGAGGTGCGGGACGTCCCGCTGCGGAAGGTGACGGCCCGTGAGGTGGTGGCGTTGTTGACCGCGACCAGGTACTCGGTCCGCCGCTTCGGGTCGATCCTGGAGGTGACGTGGACTCCCGCACTGGCCGCGTCCGCGTACCGCTCGATCTGCACGCCGTCACGCAGGGCGGGGTGCTCCTTGGTCAGGCGGGAGAGTCCGGCGATGGAGCGGTAGAGCGGATGGGTGGAGTCATAGGCGTCGGTCGCGTGGGTGCGGTCGGTGCCGATGAGGTCGTCGTCGAGGTAGTCGGGGACCTGCGAGGCGAAGAGGGTCTGGCGGGCCTCCTTGTCGCCGCCGGCGCCGGTGAAGCCCTGCTCGTCGCCGGCGTAGACGACCGGGTTGCCGCGGGAGAGGAAGAGGATCTCGTTGGCGAGGCGGGCCCGTGCGAGGAGTTCCCGGTCGTCGGCGCCGGGGTTGTCCTTGCGGAGGAATCCGCCGATGCGGCCCATGTCGTGGTTGCCGAGGAAGGTGACCTGCTCGTAGGCGTTGGCCTTGTCGGTGGTGTACCGGTAGTCCTGGGCGAAGACGTCCGCGAGGGAGGAGGCCGGGCGGCCGATCGACGCGACGTCGCGGACGGCCTGCTGGAGGGGGAAGTCGAGGGTGGAGTCGAGCCGCCCCCGGGTGACGTAGGGGGCCGTCACGGCGGGATCGGAGGAGAGGACCTCGCCGAAGATGAGGAAGTCCTTCCGTCCCTGCCGGGCGGCGTAGGCGTCCAGGGCGGTGGCCCACTGGGTCCAGAACTCCATGTCGACGTTCTTGACGGTGTCGACGCGGAAGCCGTCGATGCCGAAGTCCTTGACCCAGCGCTGGTAGATCTCGGCGAGCCCGCGCACCACCTCGGGGCGTTCGGTCCACAGGTCGTCGAGGCCGGTGTGGTCGCCGTAGAGGCCGCTCTCGCCGACGAACGTCGAGTCGCCCCGGTGGTGGTACATCGTGGGGTCGTTGAGCCAGGCGGGCTTCTTGGCGTTCCGCTCCGCCGGGGGGACGACGGGTGTGTACGGGAGGCTGTCGGCGTCCACCGGGGCGGCGGTGGTCGTGTCGTCGAAGGGACGTCCGGTGCTGTCCAGGTAGGGGTAGGCGCCCTTGCTCCGGTAGGCGTACCGGTTCTCGCCGGAGCGGATGACGTCGGCGGTGTGGTTGGTGATGACGTCGAAGAAGACCTTCATGCCCTTGGCGTGGGCGGCGGCGATCAGCTTCTCCAGGTCCTCGTTGGTACCGAAGTGCGGGTCGACCTGGGTGAAGTCGGTGATCCAGTAGCCGTGGTAGCCGGCCGAGGCGTCCTTGCCGACGCCCTGGACGGGCTTGTTCCTGAAGATCGGGGCCATCCAGATGGCGGTGGTGCCGAGGCCCTTGATGTAGTCGAGCCGCTGGGTCAGCCCCTTGAGGTCGCCGCCCTGGTAGAAGCCCTTGTCCGTCGGGTCGAAGCCGGTCTCCAGGCGGCTGCCGGTGAGGCCGCCGCGGTCGTTGGAGGTGTCGCCGTTGGCGAACCGGTCGGGCAGCACGAAGTAGAACTGCTCACGCGTGAGGTCGTGCCGGGCGGGCTGTGCGGCGAGCGCCCGGTCCGAAGGCGGCGGCGGGGTCCGGTGGTCGGCCGCCGCCGGGGTGTGGGCGGCGACGGCCGTCGCCATCAGCGCGACCGCGGTGGCGATGGCGAGGCGCGCTCCGGGGCGTGCGACGCGGTGTGCGGCAGTGGGATGTGCGGTGCGGTGTGCGGCTCGCGTGGGGGTGTGTGGCTCGTGCACGTCTGGGTCCCTTCCAGAAGAGCGGTTCAGTGGGTGGGCTGCTGGACGCCGGTCGCGCCCAGGAGTGCGCCGTCGGCGGCCCGCTGGGTGGCGATGAGCTGTCCTTGTCGTGCCTCGGCGGCTCGGTCGAGGTCGCGGGGGTCTAGGGCGAAGGCCGACCAGCCCTCGTACCGGGGATGGCGTGCTCGCTGGTCGGCGGAGAGGGTGGTGGGGGTGAGACGCAGCCACCGGCCCTCGTGGGAGAGGGCCCCGTCGGTGAGCGCGATGCCCCCGGGGGCGTAGACGAGTTGCTGGCTGGCGACCCCGGTGCCGGTGCCGCGCCAGACGACGGTGGTGTCGTCGAGCCAGACGGCGTCGCTGCGGCTCAGGTCGAGCGGGAAGGCCCCGCCGAGGGAGGGCGACAGGTAGGCGGGGTCTCCGGCGATGCGCCAGACCTCCCGGCCGTGCAGGCGGAAGTCGAGGGCCTCGTCGGTGGCGACGTCCTTCTCCTCCTTCTTGTGGAGGATGTAGCTCAGGGAGCGGGCCCTCCCGCTGAGGGGGACCTCGAAGACGAGGCCGAAGGCGTCGCGGCGTACGGGCCGGATCGGGTCGTTCCATTCGGGCGGGTGGGCGGCTCCGGTCCAGGCGTGCAGCCCCCATCCGTCGTAGTCGCCGTCGGGCCGGTGGTAGTGGATGACGGCCGTGGCCGGGTCCTGCGGGGTCTGGGCGGCGGCGGGACGGGTGGCGTCGACGAGGGTGGAGCCCTGGCGGGTCCAGACCTCGCCGGCGGCGGTGACGTCGAGGACGCGTTCGGGGCCGTCGGGGACGCCGTCCTTCTCCACCGTGAAGGAGAGGCTCGTCGTTCCCTCGGGCGGGGTCACCCAGGCGAAGGCGCCGTACGCGTCACGGCCGGCGAACTCGGCGGTGCCGGACCCGGTGCGCAGCCGCAGGCCGTCGTGGTCGCCGTCGGGGCGCTGGTAGTGCACGACGACGTACCGGCGTTCGGCCTTCGGCCTGGCCCGGGGCGGGTTCTCGCCGGCCGTGGTGGTGCCGAGGGCGGCGGCGGTGCGGCCCGAGCCGTCCACGGCGACGGCCTTGTAGCGCAGCGGGGTGCCCGCGGCGGTGTCGCCCGGCAGGTTCTGGGTGATCTTGTACGGGGCGTGGTCGGCGGAGCCGAGGACCTTCCAGGGTCCGTCGCCGACCTGGGCGGCGAAGACCACACGGGTGAGGGGGTCTCCGGAGACGGTCGCGCCGATCTCCACGGTGCCGCGTGCTCCGGCCGGGGGGACGGAGAGGGTGAGGGAGGGCGCGGCGGCGTCGCGGGGCAGCGGGGTGCGGGCCTTGAGGACGACGGCCGACAGGGCGGGCACGGTGACGGTCACGGTGCCGGCGGGTCCGCTGCGCAGGGGCCGGTGGGTGCCGTACAGGGGGAGGAGGTCCTGGTGGGTGGCTCCGGTGGGGACTTCGGCGGTCCGGGGTTCCTCGGCGTTGTTGACGGCGACGAGGTACTCGGTGCGGTTGCGGGGGTCGACGCGGGAGAAGGCGTAGACGCCCTGGCCCTCGGCGACGTGGCGCTCGATCTGGACGCCGTCGCGCAGCGCGGGGTGGTGCTTGGTGAGGTGGGAGAGCCGGGCGATCGCCCGGTAGAGGGGGTGGCCCGGCTCGAAGGCGTCGGTCGCGTGGGTGCGGCCGGTGCCGATGAGGTCGTCGTCGAGGTAGTCGGGGACCTGTGAGGCGAAGAGGGTCTGGCGGGCGTCGGCGTCGCCGCCGGAGCCGGTGAAGCCCTGCTCGTCACCGGCGTAGACGACCGGGTTGCCCCGGCTCAGGAGGAGCAGTTCGTGGGCGAGCCGGTCGCGGCGGAGCAGTTCGGCGTCGGTGGCGCCGGGGTTGTCCTGGGTGAGGAAGGTGCCGATCCGGCCCATGTCGTGGCTGCCGAGGAAGGTGACCTGCTCGTAGGCGTTGGCCTTGTCGGTGGTGTAGCGGTGGTCCTGGGCGAGGACGTGTGCGAGGTCTCCGGCGGGTCCGCCGCGCGAGACGTAGTTGCGCAGGGCGGACTGGAGCGGGAAGTCGAGGGTGGAGTCGAGCCGGCCCTGGGTGACGTACGGGGCGGTGATCGTCGCGTCGGCGGAGAACGCCTCGGCGAACATGAAGAAGTCCGCACGTCCCCGCTTCTCGGCGTACGCGTCGAGGGCGGTGGCCCATTGGGTCCAGAACTCCATGTCGACGTTCTTGACGGTGTCGACGCGGAAGCCGTCGATGCCGAAGTCCTCGACCCACTTCTCGTAGATCCTCTTCATGCCCTCGACGACCTCGGGACGCTCGGTCCACAGGTCGTCGTGGCCGAAGAAGTCGCCGTTGAGGCCGCTTTCACCGACGAAGGTGGAGTCGCCCCGGTTGTGGTACATGGTGGGGTCGTTGAGCCAGTCCGGCACCTTGGTCCGTGCCGTGGCGACGGGGGTGTAGGGGAAGGAGTCGGCGTCGATCCGGGGGGCCTCCGCGGTGTCGTCGAAGGGGCGGCCGGTGCTGTCGAGGTAGGGGAACGCGCCCTTGGGGCGGTACCCGTACTCCTTCTCGGCGTAGTCGACGGTGTCGGCGGTGTGGTTGGTGATGACGTCGAAGAAGACCTTCATGCCCTTGGCGTGGGCGGTGTCGACCAGGGTTCGCAGGTCCTCGTTGGTGCCGAAGTGCGGGTCGACCCGGGTGAAGTCGGTGATCCAGTAGCCGTGGTAGCCGGCCGTGGCGTCCTTCGCGTCTCCCCTGTTCTGGACGGGGATGTTGGTGAAGACGGGGGCCATCCAGAGGGCGGTCGTGCCAAGGCCCTTGATGTAGTCGAGGCGCTCGGTGAGCCCCTTGAGGTCGCCGCCCTGGAAGAACTTCCTGTCGGTGGGGTCGAAGCCGGTCTCCATGCGGGTGCCGGTGAGTCCGCCCCGGTCGTTGGAGGTGTCGCCGTTGGCGAAGCGGTCGGGCAGCGCCAGGTAGAACTGCTCGCGGGTCAGGTCGTGTCGGGCGGGCTGTGCGGCGAGCGCCCGGTCCGACGGGGGTGGTGCGGCCTGCGAAGGTGTCGTGGTCGCCGTGGACGGTGTGCCGGTGAGGGCCGTCGCCAGGAGGGCGGTCGCCAGGGTGATGGCGGAGCGCCGGAGAGGTCCGGTCACGGGTGCGCTGCTCCTCGGGAGCGTGGAGGGGCGGGTACGGAAGGGGACGGCCGGGCTCGGCCGGTGTTGCGAGAACGCGGGCGCGGCGCGAGAGGTCGCCGGCGCGGGCTCAGGAGGAGAGGGCCGCGGCCACGGGGCGGTCGTCGGACGTCCGCGGGTGCCGGTCCGCGTACCAGCGGACCGTGTCGGCGAGGGCCGCGGCGAAGTCGACGCGAGGTGCGTAGCCCAGTTCCCGCCGGATGCGGGTGTCGTCCACCGCGTACCGCTGGTCGTGGCCCTTGCGGTCCGTCACCCTGGCGATCCGGTCGGGCCCGGCACCGCAGAGAGCGAGGAGGCGGCGGGTCAGGTCCAGGTTGGTGAGGGAGGTGCCGCCGCCGATGTTGTAGACCCGGCCGGGGCGTCCGCCGGTCCTGACCAGTTCGACGGCGGTGACGTGGTCCTCGACGTGGAGCCAGTCCCGGATCTGGGAGCCGTCGCCGTACAGGGGCACGTCCTCGCCCGACAGAAGGGCGGTCACGAAGCGCGGGATCAGTTTCTCGGGGTGCTGGCGGGGGCCGAAGTTGTTGGAGCAGCGCGTGACGCGGACGTCCAGACCGTGGGTGGCGTGGTAGGCGAGTGCCATCAGGTCGGCGGCGGCCTTGGAGGCGGAGTAGGGCGAGGTGGGCAGGAGCGGCGCGTCCTCCGCCGCCGCGCCTTCGGCGATCGAGCCGTAGACCTCGTCGGTGGAGATCTGGACGTAGGTCCGTACGTCGTGGCGGACGGCCGCGTCCAGGAGGGTCTGCGTCCCGAGGACGTTGGTGCGGACGAAGAGCGAGCCGTCCTCGATCGACCGGTCGACGTGGGACTCGGCCGCGAAGTGCACGATCTCGTCGTGGCCGGGGACGAGGGTGTCGACGAGCTCCGCGTCGGTGACGCTGCCGTGCACGAACCGGAAGCGCCGGTCGTCGCGCAGCGGGTTCGGATGGGCGGGGCCGGCCGCGTAGGTCAGGTTGTCGAGGACGGTCACGGAGACATCCGGCGGCCCGGTGGGGCCGAGGAGGCGCAGGACGTGGGCCGAGCCGATGAATCCGGCGCCGCCGGTGACGAGTATGCGTCGGGTCATGGGTGGATATGCACCTTGCTGTGGTCGCCGAGCACGAGGCGATGGGCGTACGGGAACCGGGGGGCCGCCACGACGGCGTCGCGGCCGATGAAGGAGCGTTCGATGCGGCCGGCGCCGTCGACGTCGGCCCCGTCGAGGAGGACCGAGGTCTCGATCGAGCTGTCGTGGACGCGGCAGTTGGCGCCGATCGAGGTGTAGGGGCCGATGACGGCGTCGCTGATGACGCTGCCGGGGCCGATGACGACGGGGCCGGTGATCCGCGATCCCCTGACCACGGCTCCCTCGCCGAGGACGACTCGTCCCACGACGGCGCTGTCGGAGTCGACCTTTCCTTCGAGTCGCCCGTTCAGGCCGTCCAGGACGTGGCGGTTCACCTCCAGCATGTCGTCGACGCTGCCGGTGTCGCGCCACACGGAGGAGGTCGCTTCGGCGCGGACGTCCTGCCCGTCGTCGATCAGCCACTGGATGGCATGGGTGATCTCGAGTTCGCCCCTCGCGGAGGGGCGGATCGCTCGCACCGCGTCGTGCAGCGCGGGGCCGAAGGCGTAGACGCCGATGAGGGCGAGGTCGCTGCGCGGGTGCGCGGGCTTCTCCTCCACCCGTGTCACGCGGCCGCTCGGCTCGACCTCCGCCACGCCGAAGGCACTGGGGTCGGCGACGGAGGTGACGAGCAGCCGGGCAGCGGCGGGGTGCAGCGTGGCGTGGGCGACGAAGTCCCTGATGCCGTCCTGGAGGTAGTTGTCGCCCAGGTAGACGAGGAAGTCGTCGTCGCCGAGGAAGTCGCGGGCGAGGGACACCGCGTGGGCGAGGCCCAGCGGGTGGCTCTGGGGGATGTAGGTGATGTCGAGTCCGAAGGCGGAGCCCCCGGCGCCGACGGCCCGTCGGATGTCGCCCGCGTAGTCGCCCACGACGAGGCCCACTTCGCTGATGCCGGCCTCCGCGATGGCCTCCAGGCCGTAGAAGAGCACCGGCTTGTTGGCGATCGGCAGGAGCTGTTTGGTCCCGGAGTGGGTGAAGGGGCGCAGTCGACTGCCGGTTCCAC
The DNA here is from genome assembly GCF_053607625.1 of Streptomyces sp. NPDC055103. Classification (NCBI taxonomy): domain Bacteria; kingdom Bacillati; phylum Actinomycetota; class Actinomycetes; order Kitasatosporales; family Streptomycetaceae; genus Streptomyces; species Streptomyces sp. NPDC055103. The sequence continues at coordinate 35,374 of NZ_JBSGTX010000061.1, read as the reverse complement.
CGGCCAGGACCAGGGCTTTCACATCGGCTGCCTTCGGTCGGGTGCGGCCTGGCGGTGTATGGGCACGGTCCCTCCTCGCTCTCGAGGCACTTGTCGGCGGTCGCATCGGCGACTCAAGCAGAGCCGCGCCACGTACTGCAAGTCATGTCTGAAAGTTTCTGAAATCTCTTGCTAGTGGTCACCCGGGGGTGCTTCACTCGCACGTCAGAACGATCAACTGGCTTCCAGTGCAATCCAGTTCGTCCGACCCATGGGGGCAACCGGTGGCAGGTCACCAGCGAGAACTGCTGGTCAGAGAGGCACGACATCTGGCGCCCGGCGCATCCGAGGAGGCGGCGCTCGCCCGGCGCGTCTTCACCGAGGGACGAGGGGCCGTCCTGACGGATCTCGACGGCGACCAGTACCTGGACTTCGCCGCCGGCACGCTCACCCAGTCACTGGGGCACAGCCACCCGGAGGTCGTCGCGGCGCTGACCCGCCAGGCCGAGCGGCTGTGGAACGTGCACGACAGCTCCACGCCCGAACGAGCCGCCTTCTTCGAGCTGTTGGCGCGCATGCTTCCCGAACACCTCGACACGTACGCCCTGTTCTCCACCGGCGCGGAGGTGGTGGAGGCCGCACTCCGGGTCGTCCAGGCCACGGCCGAGCCGGGCCGCAACCGCGTCGGCGCGCTGCGGCACGGTTTCCACGGCAAGACCATGGGCGCCCGCATGCTGGTCCACTGGGACGTCGGCCACCAGGCCTTCGCGGGGAACAGCGTCCTCGGCTACGCGCCGTACTGCTACCGCTGCCCGCTGGAACTCGAGTACCCCAGCTGCGACGTCCGGTGCGCCTCCCTCGTCAACCGGCACATCGCCTCCAAGCCGAACGTCTCCGCCCTGGTCTTCGAGCCGGTGCTCGGCGCCGCGGGGGTCATCGTGCCGCCGCCCGGCTACTGGGAGCGCGTCTCGGAGGCCTGCCGTGACAACGGCGTCCTCCTGGTCGCCGACGAGGTGGCGACGGGCGGCGGCCGTACGGGCGCCTTCCTGGCCTCCGAACTCGTGGGCGTGGAGCCGGATCTCGTGACCATGTCGAAGGGGATGGCGAACGGCTTCCCCTTCGCCGTCCTCGCGGGCCGGCACGACCTGCTGCACTCCCCCGCGGCCTCACCGGCCGGCGCCTACGCGTCCACGTACGCCGGGAACCCGCTGGGCATCGCCGCCGCACGGGCGACCCTGGAGGTCGTGGAGCGCGACCGGCTCATCGAGCGGGTCCGGGTGCTCGGGGACCGGCTGAGGGAGCAGCTCACCGCGCTGCACGCCCGCTTCGAGGTGCTCGGAGAGGTCCGGGGCGTCGGCCTGCTGCACGGTCTCGAATTCGTCCGCGACCGCGCCACCCGGGCCCCCGCCCCCGAGACCGCCCGCGCCGTCTACACCACCGCCCTCGACCTGGGGCTCCGGACCTCGGTCGGCGGTCACATCATCCGGCTCGCGCCCCCCTTCACCCTGGACGAGGCGCTCCTCGACGAAGGTGTACGGATCCTCGGGCAGGCCATCGAACGCGTGGTGGCCGCATGATCGTCGCCGAAGGGCTCACCAAGGACTTCCGCATCACCGAGCGGCGGCCCGGTCTGCTCGGGAGCCTCTCCACGCTCCTGACCCGGGAGTACCGGACCGTGCGCGCCGTCGACGGCATCTCCTTCCGGCTCCGCGCCGGCTCCAAGACCGCGTACATCGGCGCCAACGGGGCCGGCAAGTCGACCACCATCAAGATGCTCACCGGCATCATGACCCCCAGCTCCGGCCGGTGCCTGGTCGACGGCGTCGAGCCCTACCGGCAGCGCCGGGAGAACGCCCGCTCGATCGGCGTGGTCTTCGGGCAGCGCAGCCAGCTGTGGTGGGACCTCTCCGTGCCGGACTCCTTCCAGATCCTGCGCAGGATCTACGGGATACCGGACGCGGTGTACGAGCGGAACCTGGCGCTCTACCGCGAGCTCCTCGACATCGACGCCCTGGGGACCACACCGGTACGACAGTTGAGCCTGGGGCAGCGGATGCGGGCCGAGATCGCGGCGAGCCTGCTGCACGACCCGAAGGTCGTCTTCTGGGACGAGCCGACGATCGGCCTGGACATGGTGCTCAAGGAAGCCGTCCGCACCCTCGTCAACCGCGCCAACGCCGAGCTGGGCACGACCGTGCTGCTCACCAGCCACGACCTCTCCGACATCTCGGCCATCTGCGACGACGCGCTCGTCGTCGACGGCGGCAGGGTCGTGCACGAGGGCACGCTCCACGACCTGCTGCGCCGCGCCGACCGGCGCTCGGTCGTCTTCGACCACCGCGGCGGTCCGAGTGCGCAGGACACAGTCCTCCGGATCGAGACAGGACTCCCGGGCGCCACGGCGGGCCTCACGAACGAGGGCCGGATCCGGGTCGACTACCCGGCGGACGCCTTCACCTCACGGCATGTACTCGGCTTCCTCCTGGAGCACTTCGAGCTCGCCGACTGCTACGCCCCCGAACCGGACCTGGAGACGGTGCTCCGCCAGACCTACCGGGGCGGCGTCCCCGCCGCGCGGAACGGCGGTGCCGTGTGAGGGCCACGCTGCGCGCCGGCACCTACGTGCCCTTCGCCACCAGCGGGCTGCAGTCCCTGCTGCAGTACCGCTCCACCTTCCTGATCACCGGTGTCACCGCCGCGGCGGGCGCCGCCGTCACCGTCTTCCTGTGGCGGGCGGTGTACGCGGGCTCCCCGGGCCCCGGACCCGGGGGTTTCACCCCGGCGAGCATCACCACCTATCTGGTGGTGGCCCAGGTCCTGGCCGTGGTGCACGCCAACCGGGTCGACGACGAGGTGGCGGCCGAGGTCTACCGCGGCGACATCGCGGTGATGCTCGTGCGTCCCGTGAGCTATCCGCTGGTCCGCTTCGCCGCCTGCCTGCCGGTGATCGCTGCCAACGCGCTCCTCGTGGGTGTCCCGCTGCTCGTGCTCTTCTCCGTCCTCGTCCCGCTGGCCACCCCCGCCCCTGTGGACGCGGCGCTCTTCGTGCTGTCCACCGCCTTCTCGGCGGTCATCGCCTTCTGCGTCAACCTGCTGACCGGCATGGCCGGGTTCGTCACCACGAACACCTGGGGCGTCCGCATGGTCAAACAGGGGATCGTCGCGTTCTTCGCGGGACAGATGGTCCCCCTGGCCCTGCTGCCCGGCCCCCTGCACGCCCTGGCGATGGTCCTGCCCTTCCGCGCCATGGCCGACGGGCCCCTCACCCTCCTGCTCGGCCGGTACGAGGGGGTCGGCGGCGCCTCCGCCGTCCTCGGCCACCAGCTCGGCTGGACCGTGGGACTCGTCCTGCTGTGTGCCGTCCTGTGGCGCGGCGCGGCGGGGCGGCTGGAGGTGCTGGGCGGATGAACCGGACCCTCGGCGGCCATCTGCGCCTGGCGTTCTTCCTCGGCGGGGTGGGCCTGCACCGGCTCACCGCGTACCGTCTCGACTTCCTCCTCGGCTCCGGGGCCTTCCTCGTCCGCGTCGGGCTCCAGACCCTGGCCGTGGGCGTGGTCTTCACCCACGTCCCCGCCATCGCCGGCTGGTCCTACCACCAGGTGCTCTTCCTCCTCGGCTGCTCCCTGCTGCCGCGCGGGCTCGACCACCTCTTCACCGACCAGTTGTGGGAGCTGAGCCGCAAGCTGATCCAGCGGGGCGAGTTCTACCGCTATCTGATCCGCCCGGTGAACCCGCTCTTCTCGCTCCTTTCGGAACGCTTCTTCCACCCGGACGGATTCGGCGAACTGGCCGTCGGCGCCGTCCTGGTGCTCTGGGCGGGAGCCGAGCTGGGCCTCGACCCCACAGCCCTGCAATGGGCGCTCGTGCTCCCGCTGATCGTCTGCGGGGCGCTCATCCACGCCGCCGTGAAGCTCTTTTTCGCGTCCCTGTCGTTCTGGACGGTGACCAGCATGCCCGCGATGCAGACGGTCACCCAGGTGTCCGAGTTCGCCGGCTATCCGCTCGACCTCTACCACCCGTCGCTGCGGATGCTCCTCACCTGGGTCCTGCCCTTCGCCTTCACCTCGTACGCACCGGCCGTCTACCTGCTGCACGGCTCCACCGAACTGATCCGGTGGCTTCCGGCCGTGACGGGTCTTTCCCTGCTCGCCGCGCTGTCGCTCTGGCGGCGCGGACTTTCCCGATACGAGATGACCGGGAGTTGACGAACTGCGTGACCAGCGACACCCAGCTCCATGAACTGCTGCGCGGCGCGGCCTGGCTGCCGGAGGACGTCCGCCGCGCCGACCGCTACGCGCCGATCGACGAGGCCTCCCTCGGCTCCGGCACCACGCTGTTCCTCGTGGCCGTCGTCGGCGGCCCGGCGCACGGCCGGCTCCTCTTCGCCCCTGCCCACACGGACGCGACCGGCCGCCTGACCGATGCCCAGGGCTCCGAGGCCTTCGACCTGGCCTGTGTACGGCTGATGGCGGCCGGAGGCCGGATCCCCACCGCCCGCGGCGGGCACATCGAGTTCCGCGGCGGCGGAACCGCGGCCCGCACGGTCTCCCCCCTCCCTTTCGCGCAGGGCTGGTCCTCGAACTCGCTCTCGCTCCTCGACATCGACGGCCGCCCCCACCTCCACAAGGCCTACCGCACCCTCGGTGCCGAGGTACGGGAGCCCGAACTGCTGCGCCTGATGAACGGCAGCGGTCATACGCCCCGGTGGTTCGGCGACTACTGCTACGTCCCCCCGGCCGGGGCGGAGCGGCTCGCGCTCGGCGTGGTCTACACGTACACCCCGGGCAGCGGGATCGACACCCCGCTGCGCGCCAACCTGCGTGCGCTCTGGCCCCGGTTGACGGGCGACGTGACGGGCATTCGGAAGCCTGGCGACACCGACGACACGCACCGTTCCGGGGGCCTGGACGGCTTGGTCCGGGAGCACCTCGCTCCCCTGGCCGGCCCGCTGCGCACGGCCCGCTCGTTCCTCGGCGGGTTCCACGAGGAGCTGCGCACACGGCTGGGCCGGGGGACTCCCCCGCCGGACTACCCCGTCGAGCGCGCCCTCCGGGACGCCGAGGAGCGGTGCCAGGCGCTCGCCGAGCGGGCCCGGGACGGGGTGGAACTCCCCCCGACGGCGCTGGAGAAGGCCTTCGGCTCGCTCGCCTCGGAGATCGAGCTGCTGCGGACGGCGTTCGACGCCACCGCCACTCACCCGGCGGGGCCCTGCCACGGGGACCTCCATCTGTCGCACCTGCTGTGGGACCCGCCGCGCCTCATCGACATCTCCACCCCCGGCACGGGTCCCGACGAGCCGGGCTGGGCCGAACAGTCCCCGCTGCAGGACCTGGTGGCGCTGGGACGTGCCCTGGAGTACTTCAGCGCCGACGAAGCCGCGTACGAGAGCGCCCGGCTCCTGGGGATCGACTCGACGGAGACGATGCTCGCCTCGCTCGACGGCGGCGCCGGCATGCCGCCACGGGAGCGGTCCGCGCTCCTGCTCGTGTTCGAGGCCGCGGACAGGTGGCGCCGGCACGTCGCCGCTCTGCTGCTCACGCGCGACGGGTCGGAACGGTCCGGCGGGTCCAGCGGGTCCGGCGAGGCCGGCGAGGTTTTTGCCGGACCCGAACGAGGGCTCCCCGAGGATCCGTTGCGCCGGTTGCTCTACCTGCGCCGCCTCCTCCACGAGCTCGACTACAACTTCGCGCACGCCCGGCCGTACCACGCCGCGATCGACCTGCGCCACGCCATGGCGCTCGGTCTTCCCTCCCCGCTCCCCCTCACCCTGACCACGAGGACCTGACGTGAGTGACGTGACCGACGAACCGCTGCACGTCATCGAGACGTACTTCGAATGCTGCGGGTTCGACCACACCTTCCTCCAGGGCGGCACCTCGGTGTACCTCTGGAACCTCTCCCGCGCCTTCGCCCGCAAGGGCCACCGGGTGTCCATCGTGACCCCGGCCCACGGGCGTCTCGACGACCTGCGCCGCCGCCACACGGTCGAGGACCTCCCGTACGAGGACCGCTACACCCTGCCCCTCGTCCTCGACCCGGAGGTGTGGCGCGGCTTCCCCGCCGAGGTGTCCGTGGAGCTGCGCACCACGGCTCACCGGATCCGCAAGGAGGGCGTCGACCTCTACTTCCTGTCGAACGACTACCTGGACCGCCTGCCCGACACGTTCTACCCGCCGTACTCGGCCAAGGGCAGGGACCTCACCTTCTTCAAGCCGCTGGTCTTCCAGGCCGACAGTGTGCGCTTCCTTCGCGGCTGGTTCGGCGACGAACGGGCGATCGTCCACGCCCACGAGCCGTACTACCACTACCTCCTGCCGCCGGCGCTGAGCGGCGACCCGCTGAAAAGCGTGGTCACCACCGTGCAGAGCAACATGCCGATCACCAAGAAGGTGTACGGGCCCGAGGTCCGCAGGCTCCTCGACCTCCTCGGCGCGCCGCCGCTGCCGGACGAGGAACCGCCGCTGCCGGCCGGCGAGCGCGAGGCCCAGCGCCAGTACCAGACACGCACCCATCTGCACTACGAGTACCCGCCCGACCACCTCACCGTCTACAGTCTGGTCGCCGACCACTCCGACGCGATCGACTTCCTCTGCCCGGGCCAGCGGGACTTCTACAACGGCTTCCGCGACACCCCGTTCGAGGACCTGTTCGCGGCGCTGCCGGTGTCCCGGACGGTCCGCCGCAACGCGCACAAGCAGTTCGTCGGCGGCTGCGCGATCTCGGACAGCTGGCTCGCCCCGGATCCGGACGCGGTGGACCGGGACGCCGTCCTCTCCGGACTCGGTCTGGACCCGTCCCTCCCGACGTTCTTCCACAACGCCCGCTACGCGGTCCACCACAAGGGCCAGGTCGAACTGGTCCGGGCGATCGACCGGGTCCTCACCGGCGGCCTCGCGGCCAACTTCGTCCTGCGCTGCATCACCGGCACGGGCATCGACGACCCTTACTTCCACGACGTCGCCGAACGCCACAAAGGACGGGTCCACCTGGAGTGGGAACGGGTCGACGAGAGCCGGGTCTTCGACTACGCCGCCTCCGCAGACTTCTGCGTGTTCCCCTCCAAGTTCGAGATGGACACCTTCCTCATCGCCCAGGGCGAGGCCATGGCGTGCGGGGCGGTACCGGTGGCCACCGCCCAGTGGGGCATGGCCCACTTCCGGCACGCCGACGAGGGCGCGACCCGGACCGGCTTCTCGGTCAACCGGTCCTTCGCCGAGGACGACGCGCTCCTCGTCGACGGCCTCGCCGACCGCTTCCGGCAGGCCGTGCGCCTCTTCCACGACCGGCCCGACGAGTACCGGGCCCTGTCGGTCCGCGCCCGGCAGGTGGCACGCGGCTTCACCTGGGACCACTGCGCCGATCTCCATCTGGAGGTCTTCCGGGACCTCTGGCACGGGGTTGCCCCCGCGCCGGCGGCCGATACCGCCCTGCGGCACGGCTGGTTCGACACCCTGCCGTCCCGCATCTGGGAGGAGCGCCCTCAGGAAGTGCTCGACGCGGCCGTGGAAGCCGGCGACCTGGCCGCCGCCGAGCGGCTCGGCCCCCTCACCGGGGCACTGGCCCTCCGGTTCTTCGACGCAGCCTGGGCGCGCGCCGACTTCGCCGTGTGCGAGGAGGTGGCGGAACAGTGGCCGGACGCGATACCCCCGGAGCGGGTGGCCCGCCTCGGCGACCGGTGCGTGCCCCACGGCGAGGGCCTGCGCTACCGGCTCGCCCACGCGGAGCGCGTCGAACTGGTCGTTCCCGGACTCCGGGAGCCCGGTGGCCGGGCGGAGGCGGAGATCACCGAGTGGCCCCGCGGGGCGGCCGGGGAGTTCGTGGGGGCGGCGCCGCCGGCGGGCTCCGCCGCTCAGCTGCTCCTGACCCTTTCGAACGGCCGGATCGCCTGGGACGAGGTGCGTCATGGCTGAGTTCGACTCCGTCCGCACCGTCCTGCTCGCCGGTGGCCGGGGCGAGCGCATGGGCCGGCTAGGCACCGGGCGCCTGAAGCCGCTCGTGCCGTACGGCGGTGCCTGCCGGCTCATCGACTTCAGTCTGGCGAACGCGCGCGACTCCGGCCTCGGGGAGGTGCTCCTGCTCTCGCAGTACGAGGAGCGTCTCCTGATGGACGACCTGCACTCCGCCTGGAACGGCGCCTCGCGCGACTTCCGGATCCATTTCGGGCCGTACGACGAGGCGTACCGCACCGCGGGCGAGAAGCTGCCCGCGCGGCTACCGGACCGCACCTGGCCCCTGGAGAAGGGAACGGCCGACGCCCTCATCCGCAAGGGGGAGCACATCTTCGGCCCCCGGACCGAGCACGTGATGGTGCTCCACGCCGACCACGTCTACCGGTTCGACTACGGTCCGCTGATCCGCGGGCACATGGCCTCGCGGGCGGCGCTCACGATCGCCTACCAGCGGATCGACCCGCGCTGGGTCCACCTCTTCGGCATGGTCGCGTTCGACCGGGACGGCGCCCTGAGCACCTTCGTGGAGAAGCCCGAACATCCCACTTCCGACCTGGTGTTCGCCGCCTTCTGCGTGTTCGACGCCAAGGTGCTGCGACGGTACCTGGAGGAGCTGGAGGGCACGGACTGGCAGCACGACATCAGCCGGGACGTGATCCCCGCGATGCTCGCGGCCGGGGAACGGATCCGGGGGCACCGCGTCGAGGGCCACTGGGAGGACATCGGCACGGTGGAGCGCTACCACCGCGCCCATCTCGCGATGACCCGCCCCGACGCCACCCTGCCGGTCCGGTCGCTGCCCTGGACCATCTCGCCGTACCTGCACCGGGGCCGGGTCGCCGAGTCGCCCGGCATCCGCCGTTCCGTGGTCCCCTTCGACCTGGTCAGCCGGGGTGACGTCGAGGACAGCGTGCTCTTCCCCGGCGTACGGATCGGCACGGACGCCCGGGTGCGGCGCAGTGTCGTGCTGCCCGGCGCCGTCGTGCCCGACGGCGCCGACATCGACTCCGCGGTCGTCCTGGAGGACGGGTTCGTCCAGCACGTCGAGCTCGCACCGAACCCCGCACGCTGAGGGAGCACACCCATGCACATCGTCAACTTCGCCTATGAATGCGGCGGCTTCGACTCCCGGCTGATGCGCGGGGGTCTGTCGCCACTGGTGTGGAACCTGTCCCGGGAGTACGTCTCCCTCGGACACCGGGTCTCGATCGTGACACCCGCGCACGGACACCTCGACCGGCTGCGCGAGTCGTACGCGATCGAGGAACTGGACTTCCGGACCGACCACGCGGTGCCGCTGGTGCTCGATCCCAAGACCTGGCCCGGCCGGCCCGCCGAGACGGTGCTGCCGCTGACGACGCGGGCCCATCTGCTGCGGCTCGACGGCGTGGACGTGTACTTCCTGTCCGACGCCCAGCTGGACCTGCTGCCGGACCGGCTGTATCCGCCGCCGGACTCCGAGGGCCGGGACCTGTCGTTCTTCAAGCCGCTGGTCTTCCAGGTGGCAGGACTGCGCTTCCTGCGGGAGTGGCTCGGCGGGGAGGAGCCGGCGATCGTCCACGGCTTCGAACCGTCCTACCACTACCTGGTCCCGCTTGTACTGCGCGGCGACCCCCGGTGGCGCTGTGTCAGCACGGTCGCGGCCAACGCGCCGATCACGCAGAAGGTCTACCGGCCCCAGGTCGAGGCTCTGCTGGGTCTCTTCGACGCGTCACCCGGGCCCGCCGGCGCCGGTACCGCGGCCGGTGGGGGGAGCGCCCTCGACGCCTGGGAGGAGACGCCGCCGCCGGAGGACTCGCCGGCCGCCGCCATGGTGCGGGCGCTGTCGGCGACACGCCTGCACACCGAGTACGGCCCCGACCACGTCGGCCTCTTCCCCCAACTCCTCTCCCACGCCGATCTGGTGGACTTCGTCTCTCCCGGGCAGCGCGACCACTACAGCACCTTCGCCGACACCCCGATGGAGCGGTACGTCGCGTCGCTTCCCGTCTCCGGCCTACTGCGTGAGCAGGCGGGCAAGCTGTTCGACGGGGGCTGTGGAGTCTCCGGCCCGTGGCTCGCCGGGGACCCGGAGGACGTCGACCGGGACGCCGTGCTGCGTTCGCTCGGCCTCGATCCCGCCCGGCCCGTCTTCTACCACGCGGCCCGGTACGCGGTGCACCACAAGGGCCAGCTGGAGTTGATCCGGGCGGTGGAGGAGGTCCTGGCCGGCGGAGCGGAGGGCTCCTTCCTGCTGCGGTGCGCGACCGGAGCGGGCGGGGTGGCGGAGGTGTCGCCCGCCAACGCCTACTTCCAGCGGGTGGCCGACACGTACCCGGACCGGGTGCGGCTCGACTGGCGGCTCGTCGACGAGGACGCGCTCTTCGCGGAGGCCGCCTGCGCGGACTTCTGCGTCTACCCGTCGAAGTTCGAGCTCGACGGCTTCCTCATCGCACAGGCCGAGGCGATGGCCTGCGGCGCCGTACCCGTCGGCACCGCGCAGCGGACCACCGCCCACTTCGGCCACGCTCGCGCCCACGAGGACCCGCGGGCGACGGGCTTCGCGGTCCGCGGCTCGTTCCGCGACGACGACCGGGAGCTCGCGGCGCTGCTCGCGGAGCGGATCCGTGACGCGGAGCGGATGTTCCGCGAGGAACCCGAGGCGTACGCGCGCCTGTCTGCCGCCGCCTCCAGGACCGCCCGTGGATTCACCTGGGGCGAGAGCGCGCGCCGGCGCCTCGCCGTCTTCCGGGAGCTCCTCGACGACGTCCCGCGCCGGCTCCCCGCGCGGGACGCGATCCGGTACGGCTGGTTCGACCTGCTCGACGACGTGGAGTGGGCGGAGCACCGGGAGGCGATCGTCCGGCGCTCCCTCGAACTGGGGGACGCCACCGCCTACGGGCGGTGCGCCGAGCTGGACGCCGCCGCGTACCAGGCGCTCTTCGCCGCCGCGTTCGCACGGGCGGACTTCCCGCGCTGCGCCGAGCTGGCGGAGGCGGCGGGCCGCGAGGCGCTGATGTCCCCGGTCCGGCACCGCTGCCGTGTCTCCCCCGTCGAGCCGGACGGGACGCTGCGGGTGGAGTACCGGCATCCGGAGGTGGCGGCGGTCGACGTCGTGGTCGAGGGGGACGCGCCGCCGGGCGTGGCCGGCACGGACTCGTCCGGACCGGAACCTCTCGAATCGGCGGCCGAGGCCGCGCTGTCGGACGAGCCGGTGCCCCCTGCGGGCAGGACCCGGACCGCCGCGCTGCGCCGGGACGACGACGGCGTCTTCCGGGGCTCCGTCAGGGCCGACGACCTGAGGGCCGGTCTCGTCCTCCGGCTCACGCTCGCCTCCGGCCGGGTGACCTGGGACAACGTCCCCGTCCCTGAGGCCCCGCCCTTCCACGTCGTGGCCACGGACCTCGACGGCACGCTGCTGCGCGGCGATCTGACGGTCTCGTCGCGGACCCGGCACGCGCTCGATCTGGTGACCTCGTCCGGGGCCCGGCACCTCGTGGTGACCGGTCGTCCGGCCGCCGCCTGCCGCCGGCTCCTCGACTCCCTCGGCTACACGGGACTCGCCGTCTGCGGACAGGGCGCGCAGCTGTACGACGCGGGCGCCGACCGGCTGCTGACCGCCGAGCGGCTCGACACCGGACTCGCACGCTCGGTCGTCGCCCGCGTCGAGGACCTCGTCGGGCCGCTCGAACTGGGGGTGGTGACCTCGCCCCCGGAGAGCCGGTTCAAGGTCACACCGGGCTTCGGTGAGCGGGTGCGGCACGGCTGGGACGTCACGGCCGACCGGTCGCTGCTGTGGGAGACGCCGATCGACAAGCTGGTGCTGCACCACCGCGTCCTCGGGGACGACGAGCTGACCGAGACGGCGCGGCGGCTCTGCGGTGAGGAGGTGACCGTCGTCCACTCCGTCCAGGGCATGGTCGAGATCCTGCCGCGGGGCATCACCAAGGGCACCGGCGTGGCGCGGGCTCTGGAGGTCCTCGGCCGCACGGGCGAGGAGACCGTGGCGTTCGGTGACATGCCCAACGACCTGCCGATGCTCGCGCTCGCCCGCCACGGGGTGGCGGTCGCCAACGCGCACCCCGCGCTGCGGGCCGTCGCCGACGAGATCGCGCCTGGCAACGAGGAGGACGGTGTGGCGGCGGTCCTGGAGCGTCTCTTCGGCACGCCCGTGGTCCCAATGGGAGGTGGCTCGTGAGCGATCCACTCTTCCGTCTCGCCGAGGCCCATGGCGTGGCGACGAGCTACCGCACCGACCGGGGGCGCCAGGTCGACGTCCCCCGGGACACCCTGGTCTCGGTGCTCGCCGCCTGCGGCGTCGACGCCTCGACGCCCGCCGCCGCGGAGGCCGCCCTAGCGGCCCACCGCGCCGAGCGGGCCCGCCGGCTGGTTCCGCCGTGCGTAGTCGTACGGGGGCCTCGCGGTCCCCGGCCGAAGCTGCCGGCCGGAACCAGGGCCGACGTGCTCTGCGCCGACGGCCGTACGCGCGGACTCGACGAGCCGCTGCCGGTGGGGTCCCACACGCTGAGCGTGGAGCGGGACGGACGGCACGACGCCGCGGTGCTGCTGGTCGCGCCGGAGCGGTCGGCCCCGGCACCGTACTCGTGGGGCCTCCTCGTCCAGCTCTACTTCCTGCTCTCGCGCCGCTCCTGGGGCATGGGCGACCTCGGTGACCTCGCCGAGCTGGCCTCCTGGGCGGGACGGGACCTCGGAGCGGACTTCGTCCAACTGGGGCCGCTGCACGCGATGGAGCCCGGTCCGCTGCCGGACCCCTCGCCCTACCGGCCGAGCAGCCGGCGTTTCCCCGACCCGATGCACGTGCGAGTCGAGGCCGTCCCCGAGTTCGCGTACCTGGCGGAGGGGCCGCGCGCCCGCGTCCGGCGGCTCGCGGACCGGGCCGCGTCCCTCAACTCCGCCGTTCTCGCCGGGGAGTCGCTCATCCGACGCGAGGAGGTGCGCGAGCTGAAGCACCTGGCCCTGCGCGAGGTGTACGAGGTGACCCGCTCGCCCGGGCGCGAGGCGGCGTTCGCCGCGTACGTGGCGCGGGAGGGCCGCGACCTCACGGACTTCGCCACCTGGTGCGCGCTTGCCGAGGTCCACGGCCCGGCGTGGCGCTCCTGGCCCGCCGCGCTGCGCGACCCCCGGTCGACGGTCGTGGCCGACGCCCGCCGGGTCCTGTCCGGCGCCGTCGACTTCCACCGGTGGCTCGCCTGGATCACCGACGAGCAGCTCGCCGGCGCCCAGCGCGCCGCGCGGGAGACCGGGATGCGCGTCGGGCTCGTCCACGACCTGGCGGTGGGCGTGGCCCCCGAGGGGGCCGACGCCTGGGCGCTCCAGCACTGTCTGGCCGATGGGATGTCGGTGGGCGCCCCGCCGGACGACTTCAATCCGTCCGGTCAGGACTGGGGTCAGCCGCCGTGGCGTCCGGACGCGCTGGCCGCGGAGGGATACCGGCCGTTCGCCCGACTGCTGCGAGCAGGACTGCGGCACTCCGGCGCCCTGCGCGTCGACCACGTCATGGGGCTCTTCCGCCTCTGGTGGGTGCCGGAGGGCCGTCCCCCGTCCGACGGCACCTACGTCCGGTACGACGGCGCGGCGATGCTGGCCGTGCTGGGCGCCGAGGCGGAGGCCGCCGGGGCGTTCGTCATCGGCGAGGACCTGGGCACGGTCGAGCCGGAGGTCCGCGAGGAGCTGGCGGCACAGGGCGTCCTTGGGACGGCCGTGCAGCGCTTCGAGTACGAGGGCGGTTCCGAGGGCCGGGCGGGCCCCCTGCCGCCGGAACAGTGGCGCGAGCACTGTCTCGCCACCCTGACCACGCACGACCTGCCCACCACAGCGGCCTGGCTCAGCGGCGAACACGTCGACCTGCGGGCCTCACTGGGGCTGCTAACCCGGCCGCCGGAGGAGGAGAAGGCCGAGGCCGCCGGCGAACGGGACGGCTGGATAACCGAGTTGGAACGGCTCGGGCTCCTGCCCGATCCCGCCGGCGAGGTCGCTGCACTGCACACGTACCTGAGTCTGACGCCGGCCCGGATGATCGGCGTCTGGCTCCCGGACACGACTGGCGACCGGCTGCCGCAGAACCTGCCCGGCACCGCGGGGATCCACCCCAACTGGTGCCTGCCGATCACCGACGAGCAGGGTCGTCCCGTGTCCCTGGAGGAGCTGTCCGAGGCTCCGCTCCTCCGCCACCTGGCCGGGGTGTACGCACGCCGGCCACAAGCACACCGAGTGACTGACGAGGAGAGGCATGTCAAGCCGGGTTCTAGTTGACGAGGAACGCCTGTCGGGGGTGTGGGAGGACGCCGACGGGTTCAGCCTGCTCGCGCCGGACGGCACCGGATACCGGTCGGACCTCGTCCCGGAGGTGCTCTCCCCCGGGAATCCCGCACTCGCCCGGGCCGTGGGCGGACGCCGGGTCGTCGCCTTCACCGGGCCGACCGTCGACCGCCTGTACGGACAGGCGCTGCGCGCCTACCTGGAGGCGAACCTGGCCCCGGGGACATGGACGCTGCACACGATTCCCACCGGGGAGAAGAACAAGACGCTGGCCATGGCGGAGCGGGTCTGCGCGCTGGCCAAGGCACACGGACTCGACCGGCACGGGGTGATGCTGGCCCTCGGCGGCGGCATCGTCTCGGACGTCGTGGGCTTCGCGGCCTCCATGTACTCCCGGGGGATCCGGTACGTCCGGATCAACACCACCCTCGTCGGCCAGGTGGACGTCGGCGTCGGCGTCAAGACGGGGGTCAACGCCCTCCACACGAAGAACATGTTCGGCGCCTACCACCCGGCGCACGCCTCGCTGAGCGATCCCGCGTTCCTCTCCACCCTGCCGCTCCGCGAGATCCGCTGCGGTCTCGCGGAGATCGTGAAGATGGCCGTGATCCTGGACGAGGAGCTTTTCCGCACGCTGGAGCGGTACCCGGACGCGTTCCGGCCGGCCGGAGTCCCGACTCCGCCCGAGGTCGAGAGGTACATCCTGCGGACCTCCATGCGGCTGATGATGGAGGAGCTGTGCCCGAACCTGCGGGAGCACCAGCTCGCCCGCCTGGTGGACTTCGGCCACACCTTCAGCCCCGTGATCGAGACGGCGGGCGACCACCGCCTCGAACACGGCGAGGCCGTGGCCGTCGACATGGCGCTCTCGTCCTGCCTGGCGCTGCGGCTCGGTCTGGTCGACGAGCGGGAGTGCGACCGGATCATCGGTCTCCTGGCCCGCATCGGGCTGCCCGTCTTCGACGCGGAGACGTGCACACCGGAACTGATGAACCGGGCGCTCGAGGAGTCCTGGGAACGCCGCGGCCGCCGGCTGCACCTGGTGGTCCCCATCGCCGCGGGCAAGGCCACGTTCGTCGACGACCTCACCGACGTGCCCCGCGACGTACTCGGCCTGGCCCTGGACGAACTCGCCCGGAGAGCCCGGGGATTCGCCCACGAGGCCGCGCTGTGACCCGCGGCACCGGGACCACGCGGCCCCTCGTCAACCTGCGGCACCTGCTGTCCCCGAAACCGCACGACCACGGCGGGGCGGGGACCATCCTGGCCCACCGGATCTTCGCCCGGGGCGAAGGAGCCGGCGCCGACTTCATCGACCTGGCCGTCCTGCCGCCGGGGACGTCCATAGGACGGCACCGGCACGGTCACGACCGCGAGACGTACGTCGTGCTCAGCGGGGGCGGCGTGATGTACCGGGACGGGGAGGCGTTCCGGGTGGAGGCCGGGGACGTCATCCCCAACGAGCCCTTCGGCGAGCACGGTCTGAGCAATGACACGGACACGGAACTGGCGCTGCTCGTCTTCGAGGTGGCGGCGCACGAGAGGGAGGACATCCATGGCGATCCCGCCCGGTGACCCGACGGTGACGGAGACCGGCGAGGCCGTGACCGTGATGGACGTCGGGGGGACGACGCTGCGCGTCGGCACGTTCGACGCCCGGGGCGGCGGACGCCTCTCCGACGTGCGCAGGACACCGGTGGACGGCATGGCCGGCCACCCGGGTGCTCCTGTACCGGTGCTCCAGCAGCAGGTGGTCGACCAGATCGTGCGCGAGGCAGAACGGCAGGCCGGCGCGCGCCTCGGAACCGCCCCGGCCGCCCCGCCCGCCCTGGCCGTCGCCTTCGCCGGCCCGGTCGCCCGGGACGGGACCGTCCTGAGGGCCCCGACGGTGTGGGGCGCGGGCGGCGAGCCCCTCCCGCTGCGGGAGATCCTGAGCGCCCGGCTGTCCGTGCCGGTGCTCGTCGTCAACGACCTCACGGCGGCCGCCTGGCGGTACGGGACGGAGAGCCCGGTCCCGTTCTGTCTCCTGACGATCAGCTCCGGCATCGGGAACAAGGTCTTCCGTGACGGCGACGTGCTCCTCGACATCGAGGGGCACGGCGGGGAACTCGGCCACTGGACCTGTGACCGCTCCCCCGACGCCCCGCTGTGCGACTGCGGGGGGCGCGGGCACCTGGGGGCGATCGCCTCGGGGCGGGGCGTCCTCGCCGCGGTGCGCCGGGCGGCGGCCTCCGACCCGGCGGGGTACGCCCGCTCGGCACCGGCCCGCGCCGGGGCCGCCGATCCGCGCCTCCTCGGCAATCCGGAGATCGCCCGGGCCGTACGGAACGGGGACCCGTTCACGACGGCCGTGCTGCGCTCCACCCTCGTGCACCTGGCGGCAGCGGTGGGCGGGGTGTTCGCGTCGATCGGGATCCGCCGGTACGTCCTGATGGGAGGCTTCGCCCTCGCGATCGGCGAGCGCTACCGGGAACTGCTGGTGGAGGAGCTCGTACGACAGGGTTGCTTCGGGCTGACGGCCGCTCAGGTAGACGCCATGGTCGTCCTTGGCGAGGACGACGACGACCACGGCCTGATCGGGGTGGGCCGGCTGATGGGCCGTCCTCTCGCGGCCCACCGGGAGAAGGTGACCCTCTGATGCCCGGACGTACGGAGAGATCGCCCGGCACGGCTCGCCGGGCGCTCGTGGTCGGCAGCGGCTTCGTGGGCTCCGAGATCGCCCGCCGGCTCGTCGCCGAGGGCCACGAGGTGACGCTCGGCTCACGAGGACGGCCCACGGTCGCACCCGAGGACTACGGGGCGAGGTGGCAGTCGCTGGACGCCACGGACGCGTGGGCCTGCGATCGGGTGGTGGCGACGGTCGCGCCCCGCACGGTCGTCCTGGTCCACGGGCCGTCCGACGTCACCTGGTGCGAGGCGCATCCCGAGGAGGCGGCCGCGGCACACAGGGCGGCGACGGCCCACTTCGCCGCGGTACCGGGCCTGGACCGCATCGTGATGATCTCGACGGACAACGTGTTCGACGGCAGGTGGGCAGAGAACGTCGAGTCCACCCCGACCGCACCCGTCAACGCGTACGGGGCGGCGAAACGCGCCGCCGAGGAGGTGCTGCTGTCCGAGGCGGCCTCCCCGGCGACAGCCCTGCGCGTCAGTCTCGTCTACGGCCACGAGCCCGCGGGCGGCGAGAAGTGGCTGAACTTCTTCGCGTCGTGCGCCCACCGCCTGGCCCGGGGCGAGCCGGTGGAGGCACCGGCCGACCAGTGGACCACTCCGGTCCTCGTGGACGACGTCGCCAGGGTGGTCGCCCGCCTCCTCGCGCACGAGGGCGACCTGCCGCCCGTACTGCACCTGGGCGGCCCCGAACGCGTCTCCCGGGCGGCCTGGGCCCGGGAGATCGCCCGCGCCCTGAACGCCCCGACGGCCCTGGTACATCCGGTCCCGAGAGCGGCGGGCCGCTACGCCTCCAGACCGCAGAACACCTGCCTGTCCAGCACACTGCTCCCCACCGTGCCCGGAATGAACGCCGTCCCTCTTCAGGGCGTGGCAACGGCGGCCGAGGCCTTGGCGTCACGGTTCCTCCGGTCCGGGTCGGCGGCCTCCGCCGCCCCGACATGCACGGCCGTCTCATCCCGGCCCGACAGTTACGTGGTGCTCAAGACGCCCGAGCAGCCTCGGGCATGGGAGCAGTCGGTCCGTCAGACGACCGGTCTGGAGATTGTCGCCGACAACCTGGCCGGGGCGCCGTCCAAGACCGGATGTTCGTACGGCGAGGCCAGTCACAGCGAGGACTGCGGTATGGCGTAATCCTTTCCGTATCGGTGCACGAGGACCTCCACGCCCTGGGCGCCCAGCACGCGGTCCGCCGCCTGGGGCGGGAGTTCCACGTCGTGGAGAGCGACACCATCGGCGTCCGGCAGGCGGTGTCCTGGCGGTCCGACGGCGCCTTCGGCTCGTCCACGGTGGTGACGGGGGACGGCGTCCCGGACATCCTCAAACCCGTGGTCGGCGCGCGCGGGGCCGTCCCTCCCGCCGCATCGACGCCCCGGAGACCTTCCCCACCTCCTCCTTCATGGTGTGCTCCGCCACCTATCAGGAGTTCATGGTTGACGTCCGCGAAGCGGATGGTGTTCCAGTGGGCAGGCCACCAGCCGTCGCCGAGGAGGACGGGGGTGCCGACGCTGTGGATGCCGGTCTTCCCGGTTCCCGGGTACAGGTAGAGGTCGCCCTGTTTGGTACGGCCGACGAAGTCGGTGTAGCCGTCGTTGTTGAGGTCGGTGGCGTAGGCGTCCGGCCAGTAGTCGCGCCACCAGCCGTTGCCGATGAAGTACCGGGCGCCGAGCGTGCTGGTGCCCGTTCCGCCGGTGCCCGGGCAGACCCACATGTCGCCGCTGGCGTCACGCGCCATGGCGTCCGTGTAGCCCGTCCCCGTTGTGGTCGGGCCGGCTCTGCGAGCCGCTCGTCCACTGGCTCTGGCCGGAGGCGTCGTAGATGACCAGGACGCACGCCGGGCAGGATCTCTGCGTAGGTCGCCACGTTGCCGTTCAGCGTCGGCTTCGGCAGGGCGGTCGACCAGGAGAGCGCCAGCGTACGGCCGTCCTTCAACCCGCTCAGGATCGGTCCCGTGCCGCCGCCGGAGAAGGTGACCGCCACGGAAGTGGCCTTCGGCTTCACCGATCCGTCGGCGGCGAAGACCAGCGTCGGGCCCGTGTCCACCCACGCGCCGTCGCGCAGCACGCGCACGGGTGTGCCGTACTTCTTGACGACGAACTCGCCGTCGGGCCGGACCCAGGTGTCGGAGGCCTCGGTGCGTGCCGAGACCACCTCCACGGGGTTCCCGCCGGCCTGCGCGTCCCGGAGCGCCTTGTCCTCGGGGCTGACGCTGCCGTCGTCCTCCGCCGTGAGGGCTGCCGGGTGGGGCGAGCGCGCCGGCGGGTCCCATCGATGCCACCATGCCGCCCGACCCCACGCCGACGACAACGGCAAGGGCGACGGCTCTTCGGAGAGAAGACCCCCATCCCCTGCGTACTTTCGTATTCAACACTCTCGTGACCCCTGTTGCCCGGTATTTTCCGTCGCGCCGACTGCAGCCGCTGATCAGCGACGCCAAATTCCCCGTACCGGACATTTGCGGACCTCGTCGAGCCAGAGATCCAAGAGGAATGTCTAGTTCCGAAAAATCCCTCGGCGACCGCCCCCACCTGCACCTCGCCCCGACCGAGCGCGGCAACCCCGCCGACGACCTAGAGCATGGCACCCCATTTGGGCAGCAAGATCATCTTTGCCACACTTTCCGGAGTCCTGTGCGAATCAGAATCGCAGCCCAGCTTCCAAATCCATGGAATCCGACTGTTAGCCTGCGCCGGTTGAATTTGCACGGATAAGTGGAGTAGATGTGAGAAGATTTCGCATGCGAGGGCTTTCTGCGGCGTTGGCCGCAGCGGTTCTCTCAGGCATGCTGCCGGGGGCTGTGGCCGTAGCGGCGAGCAAGGAGCGGCCCCGGCTGCCCGAGCTGAAGCAGCCGACGGCGGTTCCGGTGTCTCCGATGCGCGCGGGTGGGGCGAAGAAGACCGATGCGGCCGCAACCGGCTGGAAGGACCGGAGGGTCGCCTGGCCGGCGGCAGGTTCGGCGGAGGTGGACCTCGCCTCGAAGGCGGTCTCGAGCTCCTTCCTTTCGGATTCGGCCAAGGCCCGGATACCGGCCGCCGGGCCGGGCGCGGGCCGGGCAGGCATGCTTCCCGTCTCGGTGCGTCCGCTTCAGGCAGAGGCCGCCGAGACCCCCTCGAAGGTGAAGGTCACGCTCGCCGGCAAGGACGCGGCCCGCAAGGCCGGCATCGACGGTGTCCTGCTGTCGGTGGGACGCTCGGACGGCGGGCAGCGTGCCGCAGCCGCCCAGGTGGAGGTGGACTACACCTCCTTCCGCGGCGCCTACGGCGGCGACTACGCGTCCCGGCTCCGCCTCGTGGAACTCCCGGAGTGCGCGATGACGCAGCCGGAGCTCCCGAAATGCCGTACGCAGAAGCCTCTTTCGACACGCAACGACACGCGAGCGGGCAAGCTGTCGGCCCGGGTGAGCATGCCCGGGGCGTCCGAGCCGACGGCCAGGTCGGCCGGCGCACCGGCGAAGTCCGCCCTCGCGGCAGCGGCTCCGGCCGGTGCGACCGTACTCGCCGCGACGGCCGGGGCCTCTGGTCAGTCGGGCGACTACAAGGCGACGCCGCTGAAGTCCTCGGGCTCGTGGAGCGCAGGCGGGGTCACCGGTTCGTTCAACTGGTCCTACCCGATCGACGTACCGGCGGTGCCCGAGGACCTCAAGCCCGGCATCACCCTGGGCTACAGCTCCCAGTCGGTCGACGGACTCACCGCGGCCTCGAACAACCAGCCTTCCTGGCTCGGTGACGGATGGTCCTACGAGCCGGGCTTCGTCGAGCGCAGGTACAAGTCCTGCAACGACGACAAGACCGGCGGCACCAACACCACCAAGGTCGGCGACCAGTGCTGGTTCAACGACAACGCCACACTGCATCTCGGCGGCAAGTCCACGGAGCTGGTGTATCAGGCGGGCAAGGGCTGGCACACCGAGGGCAACGGCGCCGAGAAGATCGAGAAGCTGACCGGTGCGTCCAACGGGGACCAGGGCACGGCCGGCGTCGACGGCGCCGGTGAGCACTGGAAGGTCACCACGCCCGACGGCACCCAGTACTTCTTCGGCCTGAACCGCCTGCCCGGCTGGAAGGACAACGGCGCCGCGGCCGACGACCCCGTGACCAACTCCGCCTGGACCGCGCCGGTGTTCGGCAACCAGTCCGGCGAACCCTGCTACAACGCGGCCTTCGCCAACGGCTGGTGCCAGCAGGCCTGGCGCTGGCAGCTCGACTACGTGGTCGCCCCCGGCGGCGGTGCCATGGCGTACTACTGGAGCACCGAGTCCAACAACTACGGCCGCGACGTCTCGGAGACGACCGGCAAGGCGACCGTCACCACGTACGTCCGCGGCGGCTGGCTGGACCGGATCGACTACGGTCTGCGCTCCGACGCGGTGTACACGGGCAAGGCCATGGGCCAGGTCGAGTTCGACGTCACCGAGCGCTGCCTGACCAACTGCGGCACCTTTGACGAGGCCAACGCCAAGAACTGGCCCGACGTTCCCTTCGACCTGTACTGCAAGGACGGCGCCACCGAGTGCAAGGACCAGTACTCCCCGAGTTTCTGGTCCCGCAAGCGCCTCGCCAAGATCACGACGAAGCTGCTGACCGGCGGGACGTACAAGGACGTCGACTCCTGGACGCTGGAGCAGGACTTCCCCGCTTCCGGTGACGGCATCTCCACACCCATGTGGCTGAAGTCCATCCAGCACACGGGTCTGGTGGGCGGCACGCTGGCCACTCCCCCGGTGACGTTCGCAGGCGAGCAGCGGGCCAATCGCGTCGACAAGCTGGGCGACGGGCTCGCGCCCTTCGTCCGTCTGCGGATGTACCAGATCACCACCGAGACCGGCGGCACCATCGGTGCCACCTACTCGCAGCCGGGGTGCACCAGCACCAGCCTGCCGACGCCCGACGGCTCGAACAAGACGAGCTGCTTCCCCGTGAAGTGGGCGTACGAGGGCGAGACCGCCAAGCTCGACTGGTTCAACACCTACACCGTCGACCAGGTCGTCGAGGGCGACAACCTGGCCGAATCCCCGGACAAGGTGATCTCGTACTCCTACCTGGACGGCGCTGCCTGGGCGAAGAGCACCGACGAGTTCACCAAGGCCGAGGACCGGGTCCATTCCGTCGCGCGCGGCTACGAGCGCGTACAGACGCGCACGGGTGCCGCGAGCGACCCGAGGACCCTCACCGAGACCCGGTACTTCCGTGGTCTGGACGGCCAGGCGGTCCGGGACTCGGCGGGCGCCGCCGTGACCGATCGCGAGCAGTTCGCGGGCATGACCCGTGAGACCGCCACGTACAACGGTGACGACACCGCCAAGCTGGTCAGCGCCACTTCCTACACCCCGTGGCGCTCGTCCGCCGTGGCCACCCGCACCCGTGCGGGCCTGCCCGACCTGGTCTCCTACCAGACGGGCACGGAGCAGGAGTCGGTCCGCACCCCCGGCGCCGGCGGCACCCGGACCGTCGAGAGGTCCCGTACCTTCGACGGCTACGGCATGGTCACCAGCGAGTCGTCCACCGGTGACAAGGACAAGGCCGGCGACGAGTCGTGCACCACGACCGAGTACGCCCGCGACACCGGCACCGGGATCCTGAACAAGGTCAGCCGGATCGAGAGCGTCGCCGTGGCCTGCGGTGCGGCCGTCAGCCGTCCCGGTGACATCGTCGACGACGTCCGCACGTACTACGACAAGGGCGCCCTGGGCACCGTGCCCGGCCGGGGCCTGGTCACCAGGACCGAGCGGATCAACGGCAAGGGCGACGGATACGACGTCCAGGCCGAGGTCCCCAGCCTCTGCGGCGCCGACGGCAAGCAGCTCTGCGCCGACGTCCACGGCCGTGTCCTGAAGGCGGCCGACGCCTACGGGAAGAACACGACGACCGCGTACACCCCCGCCACCGGCGAGGCGCCGACGGGCACGGTCGCGACGAACCCCCGCGGCCACGCGACGACCACGGTGCTGGAACCGCTGCGCGGCCAGGCGACCCGGACCACCGACGCGAACGGCAAGATCACCACCAGCGCGTACGACGCGCTGGGCCGGGTCTCCAAGGTGTGGCTGCCGACGCGCTCGGCCACCACCTACCCGGACTCGCCGAACTACGTCTTCGACTACCTGGTCCGCAACGACGCCCCGATCGTCACGACCAGCAAGGTCCTGACGCACGACGCCACGTACAAGTCCGCGTACGCCTTCGCCGACGGGCTGCTGCGCACGCGGCAGACCCAGGAGCCCTCGCAGGACGGGGCCGGCCGGATCGTCTCCGAGACGTTCTACGACACCCGGGGACTGGCCTGGCGCACGTCCGGTTCGTACTTCGCGACCGGTGTCGCCGAGCCCGTCCTCGTCACCGGTCAGGAGCTGAAGTACCCGGCGTCGACCGACACCGAGTACGACGGGGCCGGCCGGGTGACGGCCGTGATCTCCAAGAAGTTCGGCGACGAGACCAAGCGCACCACCACCCAGTACGCCGGTGACAGCACCACGGTGATCCCGCCGCAGGGAGGCACCGCGGTCACCGCCGTCGTGGACGCGCTCGGCCGGACTGTCGAGCAGAGGCAGTACACCGACGACGCCCGGACCGCGTTCCAGTCCACCCTGTACACGTACGACAAGGTGGGCAAGCTGGCGCAGGTGACGGACCCCTCCAACGCCAAGTGGACGTACACCTACGACGTCCGGGGCCGCCAGATCCAGGTCGACGACCCGGACGAGGGCACCACCAAGTCCGTGTTCGACCAGGGCGACCGGATCACCGACATCACCGATGCCCGGCAGGTCACCCTGCACTCGGACTACGACGAGCTGGGCCGGCGCACCGTCCTGAAGAAGGGCACCACCACGCTCGCGACGTGGGAGTTCGACACCGTCGCCAAGGGCCACGCAGCGAAGTCGACCCGCTGGGCGAACGGCAAGGCGTACGAGAGCGCGATCACCTCGTACAACAGTCGCTACCAACCGGTCGGCCAGCAGGTGACCATCCCCGACAGCGAAGGCGCGCTGGCGGGCACGTACAAGTGGATCAACTCGTACAACGCCCACACCGGCCAAGTCATGTGGGTACAGCACCCTGCTGCGGGCGGGCTGCCGCAGGAGAAGGTCAGCAACACCTACACCGCCGGATCCGGCCTGCTCGGCACGGTCTACGCCGGCACCGACGTCATCATCTCCGGTAACACCTACGACCACTACGGCCGGAACGTCCGCCAGGAGTTCGGCGAGTTCGCCCAACACCTGTGGGTGAGCAAGGAGTACGACGAGCACACCGGCGCGCTCCATCGCAGCTACATAGACCGCGAGGCGGCGCCGCAGAGGATCGAGGACGTCTCCTACTCCTATGACGCGCTCGGCAACATCACGACCATCGCCTCGGCGTTCGGCCAGGACTCCGCCCGGACCACCGACACCCAGTGCTTCGCCCTGGACGAGCTGCGCCGGATCACCGAGGCCTGGACCGACACCGGCACGGCCTGCGCCGGCGCACCCTCCACCTCGGCCGTCGGGGGACCGGACGCGTACTGGACCACGTACACCTACGACGCGGTCGGCAACCGCAAGACCGAGACCAAGCACAAGACGGCCTCCGGTCCCACCGACGACACGCTCCGTACCTACGCGGCCCCGGCGGCGGGTAAGCACAACCTGCCGAAGGTCACCCAGACCGGCACCAGCCCGCGCGACGAAGTCTTCACCTATGACGCCTCCGGCAACGTCAAGACCCGCAAGATCGGGTCAGCCGCCCAGCAGACCCTGACCTGGGACGACGAGGGCCACCTCGGCTCCGTCGTCCAGGGCGCCGACACCAGCTCGTACCTGTACGACGCAGCGGGCGAGCGGCTGATCCACCGGGACTCCACCGGCACCACCCTCACCCTGCCGGGCGGCAGCGAGCTCAAGCTCGACAAGGCCGGCACTACCGTCACCGGCACCCGCTACTACAGCGTCGCCGGGCAGCCGGTCGCGATGCGCACCGGCGGCAAGCTGACCTTCGTGATCGGCGACCACCACGGCACCGGCACCACCCAGGTGTCCGCCGACGCCGCCCAGACCGTGGTCCGTCGCAAGACGGGCATCTTCGGCGAGGAACGCGGCGCCCAACCGGCCGGCTGGGCGGGCGACAAGGGGTTCGTCGGCGGCACGAAGGACGCGGACACCGGTCTGACCCATCTCGGTGCCCGTGAATACGACCCCGCCATCGGTCGGTTCGTCTCCGTCGACCCGCTGATGGACCTGTCGGATCCGCAGCAGACGCACGGCTACACCTATTCCAACAACAACCCGGTCAGCCTTTCGGACCCGTCCGGTCTGAAGCCCATCGAGTGCATGGAGCACGGCTACACCTGCAAGTACAACGGTGGCGGCGGCTGGTCAGTCGAGGAGAAGGACTACACCCAGGACTACAACGGGTACACGAAGCAGTACGCCGAGGACGACCACGAGGAGCGCAAGACGCACTGGTCGAAGAAGGTCCGCGACAAGACGCGCAAGAAGCGGCTGGCGTATCTGGCTCAGAGCGACGAGGTCGATGTGCTCGTCCGGTTCCAGCAGAAGGAATGCGCCAAGATGCGCGGGCTCGGCAGGGCCTTCTGCGGCATCATCTCCCAGTCCCAGCGCGAGATGTTCGCGGAAAAGCTCTTCGGGGACGACCTCGACAGGATTGACGAAGGCTGGAAGGACGGCGGCGAGGACGCCTTCACGGAGGACGAGTTCGATCTGGCGTTCCAGCTGGCCCGCGAGGGGCACACCGTGGTTTCTCGCGGGGAGAACATCCCGGCTCCCGGCGCCGAGGGCAACAAGAGGTTCGACGCCTGGGTCGACGGCGTCCGCTCGGAGTTCAAGATCCTTCCGACCGAGAAGGAGAGGGGCGTGCTCGATCAGCTGTCCGACGCGAACAAGAAGGGCGCGGACCGTCTCTACATCAAGTTGAAGAACATCGGTGAGGACGAGGGAAGGGCAATGATCGAGAAGTGGTCCAAGGACCCTCGCCGGACCGTCAAACTGAGCACGATCTTCTACGTGCACGAAGACGGCATCGAAGAGATCAACTTCCGCTAGCGAGAGAGGACCCTGATGGAAGAGCGTGCAGCCGCAGCCGGGATGCTGGCCGCCGAGAGCGAGGCCGCCGGTCTCGTTCCCGGTCCAGTCGCGGTGGAGTCCGCGGTCTCCGCGTCCGGCATCGCCGTGCACGGCCTCCGCGCGGAGCGCCGGTCCGTCCGGGCGGCGTGGACGTGGTGGCGGGACCGGCACGACATGACGGGACTGGTCCCCTTCGTCACCACCCTCGCGCCGTGCGCCCTGGTCGAACACGACCGGGGTGACGAGCCGTGGTCGGGGGGGAGCAGGGACCTCCTGGACTCCGCCCTGCGGGCCGTGCCGTCCGAGGTGACGGCCGAGCTGCGTGCCTCGCGCCTGCGGGAGATGACCGACCTCTACGTTCCCCCGCAGGACGACGCCGACCGCAAGGCGATCGAGGAGTGCGAACTGCTCTTCGACCCGGAAGCCGTCGCGGCGGAAATCGCTGCCCGTCCCGAGCCCGGACCGGAGTCCACAGCTCGGACCGGGCTCGAGGGGGAGCCGGTTTGGTTGAACTTCGTGGAGGCGAAGGCCGGCTACGAGCTCCCGGCACTCTTCCCGGGTCTCGTGCGGACGCCCAACTGGTCGGGCCATCAGGACCGGCAGCTGCTCCCCGCCGATCATGTCGCGGTGCTCCGTCATTGGCATGAGCAGTACGGAGCGGAGTTCCGCTTCGCGGACTCGTCGACACTCGAACTGGCCGTCAGCCGCCCGCCCCTGAACCTCCTGGAGATTGCGCGGGCCGCCGTGGAGCAGTACGCGTACTGCCCCGATCTCGGTGACGCGGCGATCGCCGGCGATCAGGTCCGGCGTTCCGTATGGACGTTTTGGTGGGACTGACGGACGGCTCACCACGCAATGAATAGGATCGGCGCCCCGGCGAGAATCTCGCCGGGGCGCCGGTGCGTCAGGGGACCCCGGCGGGCACGTCGTTTCGATCAACACATGTCGGAGTTCAACGCAGCGTAGTCAGCACCACGTCAGCTCGGGAGGGCTCGACACCGGTGCCGACATAGGGTTTCAGTCAGCACGGGAGTCAGCAGCGCGCCACCAAAACATGCCCGATCAGCGCAACCCGGACAGCCCCTCTCCAGGCCCCTCCCGGGTCTTTGGCAGGGTCGCGACAGCAGGCCATGGAGGCCGGGGGCACACGGCACACCCGAACTATGGTGTCCCACCACATACGTCCCTGACCTGCATCTTCCTACGGTGTGGCGACACGAAAACGTCCCCGCACTTGCCTGGAAGTGGTGCACATGGCCGCCGCAACGCCCTCCCCGACCCCGCCCGGTTCCCTCAAGAGAATCGTCGCCGCCAGCCTCATCGGCACCACCATCGAGTGGTACGACAACTCATCAGACTGAAGCTCCGACCTGCGCTTTCGTCGTCGCCATGCCCCCGAAGTCAGCACCAAACCAGCACGGGAAAATGCCGTGTTGATCGCGGGTACGAAGGCGAGCTAGTCGGCGCCGCCGGACGCCAACTATTGACCCATCAGATGGTCACTCGCAGTAACCAGATCGGGGTGTTGACCGCTATTCGCTCGCCACCGGTCTCACGGCAACCCAACGCGCACCGCGCGCCCGCAACAGGCGGAACGCATGGTGCCGCGAGCCAGCCGGCCGAGCCGCCACGCACTCGCGCTGTCAGTTGGACTCGAGCACCGACTCGAACTCCAACGGCAGGTGCAACTCAGTCTCCATGGTGAAGACGGCATCCATCAGCAAGCGCAACCGTTCCGGAGCGTCCGGCATCACGTGCGCATAGGTCTGGTGCGTGATCCTCGGATCCCGGTGCCCAAGCCATTCCGCCATGTCTGTGACCGGCACGCCCTTCGAGAGGCCAGCGGAGGCAAAGAAATGGCGAAGCCAGTGCGGGGTGATCTTCCGTGCGATGCCCGCCGCCTTCTTCGCATTGCGCCAGAGCCGGTCGACGAGGGCGTACATGAGGATGTTGGTTCGCCCGACATTGGAGAAGAGGTAGTCGCCTTCCAGACGATTGAGCCCGTCCAGACCCGTCTGATCACCGTCGACGCGGCCACCGGCAAGGAGTCGAAGCCGGTCACGCTCGCCGGCCAGATCACCTCGGCGATCCCCACCGACGCGGGCATCGTCGCCGCCCACGGCAACAAGCTGGTACGGATCAACGGCACGGCCGAGAAGACCCTGGCGTCCACCACCACGGTGCCGTTCCAGATCACCGCCGACGCCGACGGCGGTATCACCTTCATCGACCGCGAGTTGGACAAGAAGGCGTCCGACAAGCCGGCCGCCTGGGCCAAGCACATGGACCGTACGAAGGTGAGGCAGGGCAAGAAGACCGAGCCCGTCACCGTCGCCTCCGGCGGGCTGCACGCCTGGGACCTGACCCGCTCGGCACGCGGCGAGGTGTTCGTCACCGGTGACGCCACGTCCAAGGCACTGCCCAAGCGGGTGCACAACCCCGGCAAGCTCCCCAAGGGCGCGGCGGTCTCCAGCCACGCCCAGGCGGCCCTGGCTACCACCTGGTCCGATGGGAAGAGCACCCTGGTCAACCCGGAGGACGCCGCCAAGCCGCGCCCCGCCCGTACGGCCCTGCGCATGCTGGACTCGGGCAAGTCCGTAACCCTCGACCTGCGCCCCGGCGCGCACCGCGTGGGCGACGAGGCACAGGGGCACGCCCTGTCCCCCGCTCTGCCCACCGGCGGCCCGGTCGACTCCGGCCCGGACATGGGCAAGAAGAGCACAGACGGCCTGTCCACGCAGACCGTGCGCACCCAGGCCCTGACCGCACAGGCCGACAACCCCAGCGAAGACAGCGGGGAACGGTACTGCTCGGTGGCCCGCAACGACGTGAAGAAGCAGGCGTTTCAGCCCACACCACGCCAGGTCGAATGGGCCGTGGACCAGGCCGTCGTCGGTGAGCTGAACTTCTACCGCGACAGCAATTGGAAGAACACCGGCATCGCCGGCGGCTACCAGCCCCAGGGCCTGTTCCCGCCGACCGTCCTCGCGGGTGACCCCAACGGCAAGCTCGACAACGAGGACCCCGCCGTCACCGACAAGTGGCACATTCCCGCACAGGTGATGCTGGGCATCACCGCGCAGGAATCCAACATGTGGCAGGCCACCCGCTTCGCCGTGCCCGGTGTCACCTCCAACTCGCTGATCGGCAACTACTACGGCGTCGACTACGCCGCCTCCGGCGAGCAGCTCGACCCATGGCGTATCAACTGGGCCGATGCCGACTGCGGTTACGGCATCACCCAGGCCACCGACGGCATGCGCCTGGCGGGCAAGACCAAGCCGGGCGAGACCGCCCTGTCCACGGTCGCCCAGGAAGCGGTCGCGCTGGACTACACAGCGAACGTCGCGGCCGGCGTGCGGATCCTGTCCGAGAAGTGGAACCTGACGTACAACGCCGGCATGAAGATCAACGGCGGCCACCCCAAGTGGATCGAGAACTGGTTCTTCGCCCTGTGGGCGTACAACTCCGGCTTCTACAACACCGCCGACTCCGCGGGGCACTCGGGTGTGGGCTGGACGAACAACCCGGCCAACCCGCTGTGGAAGGCCAACCGGGTGCCGTTCCTGCAGCACGCCACCGACTCCTCCAAGGACGACTACAGCCACGCCGCGCATCCGCAGGACTGGCCGTACCAGGAGAAGGTGATCGGCTGGGCGGCGCGCCCGATCTCAGCGATGTTCGCTCCGGGTGACTTCCAGGCGGGCTATCGCCCCGCATGGTGGACCACCAACGCGGACCGCGCGAGCGCCAAGCCTCCGGTCGACCTGTTCTGCAACGCGTCGAACAACTGCAACCCGGCCAAGATCGGCGACAACGACTCCAACGACCCGGGCCTGGGTGCCTGCACCCTGGACGCGGGCAACAGCGACACCAACCAGCACTGGCTGCACTGCTGGTGGAACCAGTCAGTCACCGAAGCGCAGTGGAAGAACTGCAACACGGGGGCCAAGTGCGGCAACGGTGTGCACCGCTTCACGACGTCCTACGGCGAGCAGCCGGACGCTGGCTCGTATCCGCCGAACTGCTCCATCGGGACCCTGCCCTCGCACACCCTGGTGGTCGACGACCTGCCGAACGGGACCACACCTGCGGGAGCCGACGGCAGCCGCGGATGTGGGGCGGTGACATCAAGCGGCACATTCACCTTGAGCTACGTCCCGTGGGATACCCAGATGGATCTCACCCACGACGGGACGGACAACCCGACCACCGTCACGACGTATCCGGGGAAGATCGACACGCACCAGATCGGCGCGGGCTACGGCAACCACTTCTGGTTCACGCACACCCGCTCCCCGGAGTCCTACCCGGCCAACGCCGACCGGATGAAGGTCACCGGCACGTGGAAGCTGAACGCTCCGCTGACCAACACCACCCGCCAGGCCAAGATCTTCGCGCACATCCCCGACCACGGGGCGCAGACCACCAACGCCGTCTACCGGATCCAAACCCCCGAGGGGGAGATCGAGGCGCCGATCTCACAGACGGCGAACCAGGCCAACAAGTGGGTGGACCTGGGGGCCTACGAATTCGGTGACCAGATCCCCGAGGTGCGGCTCGACAACTTCAACGGCGGCAACGGCAGCGCCGACATCGCCTTCGACGCGCTGGCGTTCGTCCCGGGCACGTACAACGGCCTGAAGCTGACCGGCAACATGACGGCCAACCCGACCGCACCGGAGCCGGCCCCGGTCGAGCCGAACGAGGACATCACCGACGGCCTCTTCTCCGCGGCCGGCACATCCTCGGCGGACACCGCCACGGCGGCGCCGATGACGATGGCCGCCACGAGCACCGCCTCATGCTCGACGGTCAACCACTCCCTCAGCCGCAAGCGCACCACCGCCTGTATCCACAGCGACTACGCGATGACGGAGTACACGAACACCGTCCCGACCGGAAGCGTGGCTTTCGACCTCTACATCACGTACTACCTCGACCCGAAGAGCGCCGAGTTCTCGCAGGTCACCACGATCCGGCTGAAGCCGATGGACGGTACGGTGAACACCGCTACCTTCGACTACGCGGCCGAGTGCCGCGGTTACTGCGACGTCACCAGCGTCGACTGGAACGGGTCGAAGACATTCGCCAAGGGCGACACACTCCTGCGGACCGTCACCACGCGGTTCAAGTGGGCGCCCAGCGGCACCACCAAGAACACGATCACCCCGTACTTGTCCCTCGGCGGCAAGGTCAACACCACTAACCTCGCGCTTTCACGAGGTGGGCTGTCCGAAGCTTGATCAAATAAGCGGAGAGTGCTCCTGACCTGCAACGATGGGACTTGTCTAGGGTCCTGTTGGCTGCATGGGAAGAAGCACTCTCCAGGTGAAGAAGCGTATCGGGTTCTACCCGCGTGTCCGCATCG
Source organism: Streptomyces sp. NPDC055103 (assembly GCF_053607625.1). Taxonomy (NCBI): domain Bacteria; kingdom Bacillati; phylum Actinomycetota; class Actinomycetes; order Kitasatosporales; family Streptomycetaceae; genus Streptomyces; species Streptomyces sp. NPDC055103. Next base: position 4,086 of record NZ_JBSGTX010000061.1, on the reverse strand, counting down.
AGGGCGGCGGACGGGCGGTGGTCTCGCAGGCCGGGAGCGTGCTGCTGGTCGAGACCGTCCGCAAGGCCGGTCTCGACACCGCGATATCAGTGGCGCTGGCACCGTGGCGGAAGGCTCGGGCGGTGCACGATCCGGGCAAGGTCCTGCTGGATGTGGCTCTGGCGGTCGCGTTGGGCGGGGACTGCCTCGCGGATGTCGGCATGCTGCGGGCGGAGCCGGCCGTGTTCGGGCCGGTGGCCTCCGACCCGACGGTCTCCCGCCTCGTCGACGCCCTCGCCGCCTCCGGCGAGGAAGCTCTGGCGGCGATTCGTTCCGCGCGGGCCGAAGTGCGCGAACTGGTCTGGCGGTTGGCCGGCGAGGAAGCGCCCGAGGCGGGTGGAACGGTGACCGTCGACCTCGACGGGGTGCTGGTGATCGCGCACTCCGACAAGGAGGATGCAGCCCCGACCTGGAAGCGGACCTACGGACATCACCCTCTGATGGGGTTCGTCGACCACGGGCCGGGCGGCACCGGTGAGCCGGTCGCGGCCCTGCTCAGGCCGGGGAACGCGGGATCGAACACTGCCGCCGACCACATCACCGCCACCCGTCTGGCGCTGGCCCAGTTGCCGAAGAAGTACCGGCGCGGGCGCCGGACCTTGATCCGCACGGACTCCGCGGGCGGCACCCACGACTTCGTGTCCTGGCTCGCCCGGCGGGGGCGGTGGCTGTCCTACTCGGTCGGGATGGTGATCACCGACGCGATCCACCAGCACGTGCTCAAGGTCCCCGCGTCGGCCTGGACGCCGGCCGTCGAGCCCGGCGGCGAGATCCGGGACGGGGCCTGGGTCGCCGAACTGGCCGGCGATGTCCTGGACGGCTGGCCGAAGGGGATGCGGCTGATCGTCCGGAAGGAACGACCCCATCCCGGGGCTCAGTTGCGGCTCACGGACGCGGACGGCATGCGGCTGACGTGTTTCGCCACCAACACGCCGGGCCGTCCGATCGCCGAGCTCGAGCTCCGTCACCGGCTGCGGGCGAGGGCCGAGGACCGCATCCGGGCCGCCCGCTCGACCGGACTGCGGAACCTTCCCCTGCACGACACCGCGCAGAACCGCATCTGGCTGGAGATCGTGCAGATCGCCCTGGACCTGCTGGCCTGGATGCCGATGCTCGCGCTGACCGGCAAGGCCCGCCTCTGGGAACCCCGCCGTTTGCGGCTCCGCCTGTTCACCACGGCCGGACAGCTCGTGACCACCGGTCGTCGGCGGTTCCTCCGCCTTGCCGGGCACTGGCCCTGGTCCAGCCACATCACCGCTGCCCTCGAACGGCTCGCACTCCTGCCGAACCCCGGCTGACCAGCAGATCCACCCGTCCCGGCGAGAGAACCCCCAGACCGGAGCAGTGGAACCCGGCGTCCACCCGAGACGACACTCGGGCCCTCAGCCTGCCCAGCCTCCGCCACCGGCAACAAGAAGAGCCGCCGACTCCGTCGGCAGCCCATCAAGAAAGATCGAGGCTAAGGTCGTGAATCCGTCCGAATTCGAGAGCGCCAAGCTGGACATCCGCTGCGACACCGAGGTCGTCAACGCGGGTACCGGCTGTGTGTTCTCCGGCTACACGCCGACGTATGTCATGAACTCCAAGAAGTTCCCCGGGGCCGCGGCACACATCGACATGATGTGGCGCAAGACCAACGTCGACTGGGGCAACCGCAACGGTGGAAAGCCGCTCACCTTCCTGGACAACAAGCTGTCCGCCGACGGCACCGGCAAGACGCAGCAGTACCGCAACCGTCAGGTCATCTGCGGCAGAAAGTGGACGAAGTACCTGGGCACCGGCCTGTTCAGTGACATGTGGTCCCTGGACGCGCAGGCGCCGCGTACTGACGCGATCAGCTGCGACGAGTTCGCCTTCGCCAACGCCTACCAGAGCGCCGGAAACCTCTACAGCACCACCAGCCCCCACGTCACCGAAACCGGCGCGGAATGCGTGCAGACCTATGTCCGGCGCAACGCCGACGACACCATGACGCTCCACCTGCGCCCGGATGCCCCGGCACCGACGTGGAAGGAGTTCTGCGGCCGGTCTTCGATGTCGAACTGGCAGAACACCCAGTCGATGCGGCCGTTCGGCGAGTTCATGAAGGAACAGCGCCTGATGGAGGACGACAACTACTGGGTCGACCTCGACGGATTCACCGCACCCACTCCGTAACCGGACAATGAGCAGTGCCCCCCGGCCGTTCTTCGGTTCCGGGGGGGCACTTCCGTTTCGCGACCTCACAGCCTCACGACCAGACAAGTCGCCCATCGACAACGGAACAGACCGGATAGTCCCCCGCGCCGATCCTCGTCAGCATCTCCGCCACGGAGTCGAAGTAGTCAGCCAGTGACGCGTACTCGCCGGTGACCGTGGGCGCTCCCACGAACCATCTGCCGATACGTCCGTCCCTCGCGTCGATGAACTGTCCCATCCAGCCGTCCCGATCCGACTGGAACGGGATCCACTCCTCGCGCCATTCGCCCCCACCGGACAAGGGGTGATTCGCGTAGAGCTTCTCCATCGCCCGGATGCCCAGAAAGAAGCTCCCCTCGTCCGGGAACCCGTCGTAACCGCAGCAGGCCACGTCGTCGTCCACATCGTCCTCGGGAAGATCCAGGTTGTTCTGCAGCAGCCACGCCCGCAGTTCCTGAGGCAATGAGACACCCATGCGCTCCTCGGCGGCCGCGAGTATCCGCTCTGGGGCCGGGCCGGGCAGGTCCGCGTGATCGGCCGGAGCATGCTCCCGGAGGAGATTCATTACGCGGGACCAGCTCTCCACCACACTCATTCCCCGCTGCCCCTCTCTGCACGGATTCGCTATGCCACTAAACGGGCTCACCTACTGTAGCCGGATAGCACGGCGGGCCGGTCGAAGCGCCCTCGGGCTGCTGGAGCCTACGCTCTCCGCGGTTTGCGCCGCTTGCCCCCAGAGGCTTGCTCTCCGTAGGACGCCCCAGGCATGACCTGTGGACGACACTGCAGCGTCCCTTCGGAGAATGCCCTACGCGATGGAGGCCAGGCCGAGGATATCAGCGACGGCGTTCAATGCGGCCCGCCACGGGTACGTGGCTGGGTTGCCCTGGCCCGGCTCGTTCGGGATGAAGCCGCCTTCGCCGTACAGCACCCGGACCCCGGCCCCCCGGAGGCTGTCGATCGAGCGCTCGAACTGAGGGTGGGCGACGTATGCCCGGTTCACGCACGGCATCATCGCCATGGGGATGCTCTTGCCGATGCCCTCGGCGACCACGCCGACGAGCCACTTGTCGGTGATGCCGAGCGCCCACTGGTTGATCGTGTTGAAGGTCGTTGGCGCGACAACGATGGCGTCCGGCTTCGGCCACACGTCCGGTTGTCCGGGGAGGCGGTAGTTCCAGCGGACCGGGTGGCCGGTGAGGGCGGCGAGGCCGTCGAGCGAGTCGGCCAGCCAGCGGGCCGCTGTCGGGGTGAGACCGAGGCATACGTCCCAGCCGTCGGCCTGCGCCTCCTCGATGACGCGCGCGACATCGAGGACCGGCGGCGCGGCACTGCTGAACAGGTACAGGGTCGGAGTGGTCATGTGGGCTATCCGATCACAGCCGGACCGCGCTCAACTTGGCGGAGTCGCTTGTGAATCGGTCTGTCTCGGCATCGAGCGGCGCGTAGCGTTCGGGGTGACGGGTCAGAGACGGGAGACCGGTATGCCGACGCGGGACGACCACACCGGTACACGGATCAAGGAGCAGCGCAGGCTGGCGGGGCTGTCGCAGCGGGGGCTGGCCGGGCGGATTCCGTACTCGTACAGCTGGCTCACCCAGGTCGAGTGCGGGGCGCGGCCGGCGTCCGCGGACTTCGTCGCGGCCGGCACGCGGGCGCTGCGGAGACCGACGAGGGCGTCACCGCGGCCACGACCGCCGGCATGGACGTCATCGACATCCGACAGAGACCCTGGCAGTGACGCACACCGACAGCCAGTGAACATCTTCCAAGCTGACGGGTGGTTGGATCGGCGTCCCCGGTGGCGGGCATGAAGAAAGCTCCTGGTAGACGGGTTCACGACCAAGATCACCAGTCCGCCAGGAGCTC
>NZ_JBSGTX010000060.1:0-52198 GCF_053607625.1 Streptomyces sp. NPDC055103 | reverse complement strand
CGACTGGCTGCACACCTACAATCACCACCGCGGACACACCGCGCTCGCAGGCAAACCACCCGCCAGCCGCGTCCCCAACCTCACAGGGCAATACACCTAGGTCCGACGTCCCGTCGTGGACGGTGAGACGGATCCGTTCGGCGTCGGCGACGGGATCCAGGGCGTGGTGACGGTAGGGCTGGCAGAGGTTCATCGTCCGGCCAGCGCGCGCCCCTCGCCGTCGGTGCCGTAGCCGGTGACCGGGGCGTTGTTGGCCGGGACCGAGCGCAGACCGGTGAGGTCCGCGGTGAGGGTGAGGATGTCCGCGTCGTGGCGGATCACCGTGTTCGAGCCGTCGTCGGCGGCCGAGGCCTTGCGGCAGTGCACGGTCCAGGCGTCACCCGCCGGGCCGTTGGGCGACGGCATCGTCGTCTCGAACCAGCCGGGATGCTTGGGCTCGGCGAAGAGCCGGCGCCCCGCGTCGATGGCCAGCGGGTTGTCGCACAGGACGTGGACGCGGGCGATGCCGAGCAGCCGGGTCTGGTCGACGCCGTGGGCGTACTCCTCGTAGGAGAGCCGGGGCAGCCGGTGGGCCTCCGCCGTCGGGTGGGCGATGATGTTGAACTCGATCTCCTGCGTGATGCCCCCGCCGAAGGCGTACTGGGCGAAGTACAGCTGGTAGTCGAGGGACACCACCGGCAGCCGGGCGTTCTCCACGGCGTGCGCGGCCAGGACCACGACGTCGGCCGAGGCCGTGCCCGGAGTCGCCGGGCCGGTCCCGGGGTTCCAGCGCAGGTACTCGACCCCCGTGGCGCGGCCGTTGCCGTCGACGAGCACCCTGTGGACGACGGCCCGGTCGACCAGCGTCACCGACTCGCTCCAGCGCGCTGGGGTCTTCAGGGGCGTGTACTTGGCGTGGCTGGGGCAGAGGGGGGATGCAGTTCGCGCTGCCGCGGCACCGGCTCTCGGGGTCGGGCCGGCCGTACGCGCCGACGGGGACGTACCCCGCGCCGCCGTCGTAGCGGGGGTCGGGTGTGCTGTTGCGGCCGTGCGGGGTGCCGGTGACCCGCAGGACGACCGGCTCCCCGGTGGCCGGGTCGGGCAGCGGCCGGCCGTCGAGCCGTGCGGCGAGCAGCCTGTCGAGGTGGCTGACGGGCAGGGCCTTCATGGGGAAGGTGTAGCCCTCGGGGAACGGCAGCCCGACGTGCTCGCGCTGCTCGTCGACGTCGGCGGCGACCCCGATCTCGTACTCCGCCGCCCGGGGGGCTCCAGGTCGTCGTAGCCGATCGGCCAGCTGCGGCCGTAGCCGAACTCCGCCGTGCGGAAGTCCTCCGGGTGCATCCTCGGCGTGAGGCCGGCCCAGACGTTCCCGGTGCCGCCGTTGACGCGTACGTAACCGCTGGCGTACGGGAGCGGGCCCCGCTGGAGCAGGTGGCCGTCTGCCGTGAAGCCGCCCGAGGGCAGGCCGGCCAGGTCGGTCACCTCCGGCCACGCCGCCTCGGGGCTCGGGACGTACGGGGAGCCGGGCACCTTCGCCGCCGCGGTGAGATACGTGTGCAGCGCGTCCCGGTGACCGGCCTCGGGGTCGGCCACCGCGGGCCCGGCCTCCAGGACGAGGACCCGCCGCCCCAGCTCGCCGAGTCGCCGCGCGACGAGCGAACCGGCGATTCCGGCACCGACCACGATGACGTCGTAGGGCCCGGGCCCAGGAGGCGCCGTGCCGTCGGACGCGAGGCCGGCGCTCATCGGGAGGCTCCTTCGGGCGCCTCGGACCAGCTCCCGAACCCCGGCCGGCCGGTGCCGGGCGCGTGTCCGCCGAGGGCCCGCCACACCAGCCCCTCGGCGTAGGCGTGGGCGGAGACCACGGTGGGCGCCGCGCCCGGCGGGCCCGGCCAGCAGCCCGTGTACCAGAGGTGGGTGAGCGATCTGGCGAGAGCGAGCGGCTCCTCGGCCAGTGCCTCCGGCAGTTCCCCGAAGGCCGCGTCGGCGGATTCCGGATCACGGGGGAGCCCGGCCAGACCCGCCCGCAGCGCGCGGCAGGGCCCGGTGCCCACCCGCGCCGCGACGAAATCCGCGTACTCCCCGGCCATGCCCGTCTTCTCCAGCTCGGTCACGCTGAAACCACTGAGTGCCGAGGACAGCGCGACGAACTCCTCCGCACCACCCCAAGCCTCGGCGACCCGCGACTCGCGCACGTACCCGCACCCCTCCCTCGACGCACGCCGGTGATCGTTCCCCGGCACCGAGCGGTGGACGCGACCAGTTCAGGACATTCACGAGGGGCGCTGCGCAGCCACGTCGGTCAGTGCGGGCCCTCCCGTGTCGCGTTCCCGGACGCGGCGCCCCACCGGCCCACGACACGCGGGAGTTCGACTCGGGAGCGGATGCCCAGCCGTGCGAAGACGCTGCGGAGGTGGTAGTCGACCGTACGGGGGCTCAGCGCGAGGCGGTCGGCCACCTCGCGGTTGGTGGCGCCCTGGGCGACGAGCCGCGCGATGCGCTGCTGCTGTGGGGTCAACTCCCGCGCCGCCGAAGGATCCGAAGCTCCACCGGTCGCGCGCAACTCGGACCGGGTGCGCTCTGCCCAGCCCTCCGCCGCCGCCCGCTCGAAGGTGACGAGGGCGTCGCGCAGCGGGCCTCGCGCGTCGCCCGGGCGACGGCGGCGCCTGAGCCACGTGCCGTACGCGAGGAGGGTTCGGGCGCGCTCGAAGTCGTTGCCACAGCTGTCGTGGCGACGGACGGCCTCACCGAACCAGTACGCCGATTCCTCGTCCTCCGCGAGCAGCGCCCGGCAGCGGGCCAGTTGAGCGGGTGCCGGACGGTCGATGCCCTGCGCGGCCCAGACGGCGTACTCCTCCGCCACCGCACGGGCCTCCGCGCTCCGGCCCGACGCGACGGCGGCCTCCACGAAGCAGGGAACCACCAGCATCCGCAGCGCGAAGTGGCCGCCCCGGGGGCCGGGCCGGACGAGGGGAACCAGCCGCGCGGCGGCCTGCGCGGCCAACCCCCTGCCCAGTTCGTCCCGGGCGACCGCCCACTCGGCGAGGGTGGCGGCCTGGACGAGACCGTGGGGCCGCGCCGTCGCGAGGGCGCGCCCGGCGTGCTCCCGCACGGCCTTGCCGTCGCCCGCGACCGAGGCCGCAAGGGCCAGGACGGCGTGCTGGTGCGCGGCCACGTTGTCCTGGCCCGACAGTTCCGCCGCCCGCAGCCCCTCGTGGGCGGTGCGCGCGGCCCGGCTGTACCGGCCGGCCCGGAGTTCGGCATAGGCGAGGTGCTCCAGCACCCGGGGGAGGAGGGCGGTGCGGTCCTCGGCGCGGGCGCGGGCGAGCGCCCGGGCGTGGACCCGGGACGCGGCGTTGGTGTCGCCGAGGACCAGCGCGGCCGAACCGGCCCGGAGCAACAGCCGGGGATCGTCCGCGGCGCCGTCCCGCGCCACGACCCGCGTCAGCGCCGCACGGGCCTCGTCCAGCCGTACGGCGAGTGCCGCGCTCAGCCCGTCGGCGAAGTCCCGCTCCGTACCCCGGACTCCCCTTCCGCCCTGCAGGGCGGCCAGGCAGCCGGCGACGTCACCCCCGGCCCAGGCCGCCTCCATCGCGAGGAACCGGGCGTCGGAGGCCTCGACGGGCGCCCGCTCCCGCAACAGCTCCGCCGCTTCCAGGAACGCCTGGTGCGCGTCCGTGACCGGACCGCCCGCGAGGGCCGCCAGACCCCGTACCAGCTGGGAGCGGCCACGGACCAGCGGCGTGAGGGCGCGTACGGCGGCGGGCGGACCGAGGCGGTCGGCGCGGTGGTCCTCGCTCCGGGCGAGCACCGAGGCCGCGGCCCGGCCCGGTCGCCGGTCCGCCTCCGGCTCCCGCGCCGAGGCGAGCAGGGCCCGACCCAGGAACGAGTCCTCGAAACGGAGCGTGGCGCCGCTCCTGTGCAGCAGCCCGTCCGCGATCAGTCCGTCGAGCGGCTCCACCGAGACGCGTGCGGTCCGAGCCTCGGCGAGGACGGTGGAGATGCCGATCTCGTCCATCGGCGCGTCCGGTCCTCCGGATCCCGCGCGGGCCGACAGGGCCACCACGGCGAGCAGACGGCGGGAGTCCGCGGGGAGGCGGCCCATGAGGCCCCCGTACACCTCGGCGAGCACCGCGCCGTCGGCCGCCGGCCGCGGCAGGGGCGTGGTGCCGGCGAGGTGGGCGGGGGAGAGGCGCCGTACCGTCGCGGTCAGCACGCCCGGGTGCCCTGCCGCGTCGTCGAGCAGCCGCCCCTCCACCCACGGGGCCAAGGGCACTGGGCACAGGTCGCTCAGGAGGGCCCGACCACCCGTCGGGGTCAACCGGCCGAGGCGGACGGATTCCGCCCCCGGCACCTCGGGGAAACGATGGTGCCGGGCGGCCGACAGGAGCCAGCCCACCTGTACCCGACCGCCCCGAACGGCGGTCTCCTGCCACAACGCGGTGAGAGAGGCCCGCGAGTGGGCGTCCCAGAGATGCAGGTCGTCCACACAGATCAGCACCGGGCGTCGCGCTCCGGATCCGGGGCCGGATCCAGGACCGGATCCAGGACCGGATCCAGGACCGGATCCAGGACCAGTACGGGTGGCGGTACCGGTGGTGGAGCCGGCAACGAGGTCGGCCACGGCCGCCCCGAGCCCGTCCCCGGCCCGCGCGCGACGCAGCGCCCCGCGCCCCGCCGACGGGGTGGCGGCCAGGGCGGCGAGCAGGGCACGTGCTCCGCTCCACGGCGCACGATGCCCGGGCGCGGCGATCCGGTACGCCGTGCCGGGGAAGTCGGCGGCCGCCCGAGCGAGCAGCGCGGTGCGCCCCTCGCCGGGATTCCCGGTGAGGAACAGGACGCCTCCGGTCCCGGCATCGACACGGGCCGCCAGACGGGCCACGGCGGCGAGTTCGGTCGTGCGGTCGTACAGCCGCAGGCCCGGGGCGGCGGCTTGGCTCAGTCCGCTCACGGCGGTCACGTTACCGACCCGTACGGAACGGGGGAAGGCTCCCGGCTCTGGGCGAGGGCCCAGACCCGGGAGCAGCGTTCTGTGATGGTGCACAGGGTGTCAGGAACCGAGGGGGCAGGTGCCCCGGTACTCCTCGATCGTCAGGCTGGGCCGCGGCAGCGGGCACAGGAACTGGTCGTAGCGGGTGTCGTTGTCGATGAACCGCTTGACCCACGACAGGCTGTATTTCGCGATGGTCGTGTTCGAGGTGTTCGGGGTGAAGTGCGTGGCGCCGTTGAGCTCCAGGTACGCCTTGTCGAGCGAACCGGGGAGGCTCTCGTAGAAGGGCTCGGAGTGGGTGGCGACGGGGGCGACCGTGTCGCCGTCCGCGCCGATGACGAGGGTCGGCGTGGTGATCTCCGGCCAGCTCTTGTCCGTGTTCCAGCCGGTGAGCGGAACGGCGGCCTTGAGGGACGGCCGGCTCTTCGCGGCTTCGAGGGTTCCGCCGCCGCCCATGGAGTGGCCCATCACGCCGAGGCGCGTCGCGTCGACGCGGCCTCGCACGGCGCTGCGCTGGGTCAGGTAGTCGAGCGCGGCCAGGAGCTGGCGTCCGCGGCTGTCGGGCTGGTCGAGCGTGGTGATGGTGTCGATGGTGAACACGACGAAGCCCTGCGACGCCAGGCGCGGCCCGAGCCAGGCGATGGAGGACTGGGTCGCGGTGAACCCCGGGGAGATCGCGATCGCACCGAACGTGCCGTCGCTCGTGGACGTCGGGTAGTAGATGGTGCCGCCGCCGAAACCGGTGACGGCGAGCGAGGAGACGCCGATGTCGGCGACGGAGTACGAGCCGCGCAGCGCCTCGATGCTCGAAGTCGTCGGCGCGGGACCGCGCTCGTACGGGTTGGCGGCGGCCGAGGCGGTGTCCGCGGCCTGGACGCCGGGGGCGAGGAGCAGGGTGAGGCAGGTGGCGGCCAGGGCCGTGGCGAAGTGTCGTGTCACGACGGAGTCGTCCTCTCGTGTCGTGGGGCGGCCGCCGACGGGGGAACTCGGTGGCGGACGCGCCGTGAACTGGCTCGGCCACTATCGGGTCGGCACGCCGCACGGGCATCGGCAGAATCACCGGTCGCCGCGAGGACAGGCAGCGAAGCGGCGCGCGCGGCGGCGGGCACGGCTCCGCGCCGAGGGGGCGTGAGGGCGTGAAGTGCGAGGTACCCGCCCCGGAACCCCACGGGCCGGCTCGGGCAGGATGGCGCCCATGAGACGCGAGCGCAGGCGTACGAGGGCGGAACTGGTCGCACTGCTGGACCGGGCGGGCGTGGAGGTCGTGGGGGAGTGGGGCCCCGGGAACGTCCTGACGCCCGCGGCCGCCTGGCGGCCGGTCATCTCGTACGGGACCGTGCCCACGGCGGTCGTCCGTGAGGACCGCCCCGACCTCGTGTCCGCCCTCAACGCGGAGTGGCACCGTCTCGCGCACGAGCACGGAGTCATCGACGAGAAGGGCGAGTTCCTGCTCCACGCCGGGGACGACGACTGCTGGGCCCGGGTCCGTCTCGCCCCGGCCTGGGACCTCGCCGGCGTCCTCGGCGACCGCCCGGGACGGCCCGAGTTCGTCACCCTCTCCGTGGACGGGGACGCCCTGCTCGGAGTGACCAGCGAGGAGTACGAGGTCTGGCTCGTCGCCGTCGACGGAGTCCGGGCGCGGGGCGAGGAAGCGGCGCGCGCGGCGGCGCGGGAGACCGCAGAGGAGCGCGAGGCCGCATGGGAGGGCCTGCGCAACTCCCGACTCCGGCCCACGAAGCGGTTGTGGGGGGAGTGGGTGGAGTGGCTCGGTTTCAACGACGGCGCGAGCGACGAGGTCCTGATCCGGCTGCTCGACGTGGGAGTCGTCCACTTCCTGCACCGCCCGCTGTCCGCCACCGTCGTCGACGCCGCCACCGCCCACCCCGACCCTCGGGTCCGAGGCGCGCTCGCGGAGTACCAGCGGCCGGAACGGTCCGCCACGCGCGACGGAAGGCGCGTCAGCGGCGAGCGCCACCAGGACTGCGAGGGCGAGAAGGACCACGCCGGTCACGAGGGTGACGGGGTTGACCACGGCGGTGACGGGGTTGACCGCGGCGGTGACGGGGTTGACCGCGGCGGTCACGAGGTTGACCACGACGGTCACGGGGTTGACCAGGAGCAGCACCACCGCCCGATGGCCCCGGCCACCTACGACGCCCTCGCCGCGGACCGCGGAGCCGTCGCGTCCCGCCGCTTCGCCCCCGAGGTCGCCGCGCGCCTCGCCGCGCACGAGGACCCGTACATACGACGGGCCCTGGCCACCAATCCGTACGCGGGCCCCGAGGTGCTCGCGCTGCTCGCCGCCGACGAGGACGAGGACGTACGGCGGACCCTCGCCGCCCACCCGCGCCTCCCGGCCGACGTCCTCGCCGCGCTCACCGCGGACGGGAGCGAGTCCGTACGCCGGGAGGCATCCGTCCACCCTGAACTCTCCGAGACGCGGCGGGCGGAGTGCCTGACCGGCCTCGACCTCGACGGCATGCGGCACGACGTGCCCTGGGTGAGGGACCTCCACGGCGATCCGGAGGCCATGCGCCGGATCGCCGCCTCCTGCCATCCACTGCTGCGCTGCACCGTCGCGCGCGCCCGGCGCCTCCCGCCGGACGTCGTCGACCGCCTGGCGCGGGACGAGGACAAGGTCGTACGCCTCTTCCTCGCGGAGTCCTGCGACGACGCGCCGGCCGACATGCTCCTGGAGGTCTGGCTGTGGTGGAACGGCAGCTTCAGCTCACCCGGGCGCCCCCGCACCCACCCCAACTTCCCGCGCACCGGTCTGCTCCCGTACGCGACGGATCCACACCCGCGACTGCGCCAACTGGCCCTGGACGACCCCGGATCCACCCCCGGTCTGGTGGAGCGGTTCAGCCGGGACGAGGACAGTGAGGTCCGGCTCCGGGCCGCCACCGATCCCCGGCTCTCGGCGGCCTCGGCGGTCCGGCTGCTCGACGACGGGAGCGCCCCGGTCCGGCACGCGGCGGCGCGTCATCCCGCGCTGCCCGCACGGTCCTTGGTCCGCGCCCTGCGCGACGGCGACCTGAGGCGGCACGCCGCCATGAACCCGGCGCTGCCCGAGCCCGTCATGCACTGGATGATCGACACCGCCCTGGCGGGTCTTGAGGAACTCCGACGGTGACCACGGAGACCACCGGCCCCGGCCCCGGCCTTGGCCCCGTCCCGCGCCTCGGACCCGGCTCACACGGAGCTGATCGCGGACGTCCCGTTACTGAGGCGGGGGCGGGGTGCTCGGAACGACCTCGGGATTGACCGTGTCGAAGTACACGTGGTCCGTCGTGGGGGAGAGATGGAACCGGCCGGTGTAGAGCGAGCGGGTGATGTGCTTGTCGTAGCCGACGCTGCTCACCCACGGGGCGTTCTCGGGCAGGAACTCCGCGAGTTCCTGCGGAATGTGCGCCGGCGCGCCGGGTGCGAAGGTGTACGTGGGCTTGGCGACGATGGACGCGACGGCCCCGGCCGGCAGTCGCGCGACCCCGACCACACGGATCTGCGGGTCCTGGTCGGGGAGCAGCTCGCGCCCGGAGTCGTCCGGGTTGTAGCCGAGCCAGTGGGGGTCGGACAGCTGTCCGATCGCGTGGAACCGGCGCTGAAGCGGCTCGACGTCGGTGTCCACCGTCCTGAGGTCCGGCTCGGGGCTGTCGCCACCGCCCCCGCAGCCGACCGCGCCACCGCCGAGAACGACGAGCCCGCTGAGCACCAACAACCCTCGACGACTTACCGATCTCGACGCCTTCATGAACCCTGCTCCCCTGTGTCCTGCGAGGGTTCGATACTAGGAGGTTGCCGCCCGCCGCCTTCGCGTATCGGGATGTCAGCCAAGGTTATGAACAAGACAAGAGCCGGCGAAGAGCTGATGAGCCTGACGTGAACATGTAACCTCTGTGGCGCGATCGCACCAAAGGCACGGCCCATGACCACCGTTCATTCCTTTACAGGAGGTGCCATCTTGGCCACTGCACAGACAACGATCCCGGCGCGTGTCCTCCGCGCCCTCGGCACGCTTGCCCTGGGCGTCGGCCTCAGCGCAGCCTTCGTCACGCCCGCCTCGGCGGCCCCGGTACCAGCGGCAGAGGGGGCGACCGTCACCAGCGTGCAGAGCGTGGCCGCCGACCATCCCTGTTACGGGATGGCCACCACGGGGGCGTCGAGCTGCTTCCAGCCCTACGGCGAGCACCTCTACACCTGCGACACCGCGGCCGACGGCCACCACCCCGGCACCTGGTACCGGATCAACGGCGGCACGTGGAAGAACGTCCAGTACAACCTCGGCAGCGGTTACTGCGCCGACCTCAACCTCTCCATCGGTGAGAGCGGTTACATCGACCTTCAGGCGTGCAACTACGAGGGAAGCACGGCGCTGAACTGCAGCAGCGTCCGGAGGGTCAGCGCCAACGGGTGACGTGGCGCCCGGGGCCACCCGGGCGGGCATCCACCCATGACCTGCGCGGCCCCGCCCACCCGGCGGGGCCGCGCGTCCGTCGAGGGGACGCCTGAGGGGTGGTGCCGTCCTGCCGGGCCGTGGCGTCCTGCCTGGTGGCGCCGCCCTGCCAGGCCGTGCCGCTCCGCGAGGACGCACTCGCCCGGTCAGTTCAGGGGCCGGCTGGTGACATAGACGGTACGGAGGACGGTGGCGGCGGAGAGCACCAGGAGGTTGCCGCCCACCAGCCCGTACAGCCCGATGTTCTGGCTCACGCGCGGCCCGCCGTCCATCCCGAGGAGCTGGAGGCCCGCGAACCCGAGGAAGATCCCGACGAAGGCGTGCACCACCCGCCCGACGGGCTCGCCGACGACCCGCCGGTCGCGGGGGCGGCCAGGAACCTCACATTGACCCCGAGTCGCCTTCCTCGAGCGCACCGCCGAGGCGGTCGAGGCGGCGCGGCAGCCGTCGCGGGACGGGTAGGCAGGGCGATCAGTTCGTCGCGGGCCGTGTCGCGGGCACTCTGCGGTCCCAGCCGGTCGGCGAGCCGGGCGGAGGCGTACGTACGGGCCGCGTCCAGCATGTTGAAGCCGGGGGACAGGCGGACCGCGTGCCCTCCAGGGTGGCCAGCGCCCGGAACACGGCCGCGATCTCCGGCGGAACCGCCAGCCGGAAGTCCGCCACCAGCTGGAACAGATCGCTGAACATGTCCACGTCGGGCGCGGATCCGGGCCCCGGATGCCGGGCGCTGAACCGCCCGAGCGCACGCAGCAGCCGCTGCTCGTCGACCCCCTCCGGCCGGTCGGTGATCTCCAGGAGGGCGTCGCGCAGGGCCGGCGGATCGCCGCGGTCGACGGCGAGGAACAGACCGCCCATCGCCTCGCGGAGCCTGGCGTCGATCCGCCCGACGGAGCCGAAGTCGAGGAGGGCGGCCGTGCCGTCGGGCTGGAGCAGGATGTTCCCGGGGTGCGGATCGGCGTGGAAGACACCGTCCAGCATGATCTGGTCGAGCAGCGTCTCGGCCAGCTCGGTGCCGTGCCGCTCGTCGTCGGGGACCGCCTTGCCGAGCGGCGTGCCCTCGAGCGGGCTCATGACGAGGACGCGTTCCGTGCTGAACTGCCCGTGCAGGACGCGGACCGAGACGCTGGAGTCGCCGCGCGCCTCGGCGGCCCGTGCCGAACGAACCACGACACTCAACGCGTACGGTCGGCCAACAGCAGCGCGTTGAGCGTGGCGTAGTCGAATCCGCCCTCCGGGAATCCCCCCCTCCAGGGATCCCGTCGTGCCCTGGGTCAGCAGCTCGCGGGCGGCCCGTCGTACCAGCCCGTACGCAGCCTCGGCTGGGGAGGACCCCGCACTGACGCGGGCGACGCCCACGTCGGCGAGCGCGGAGACCGGCAGGGCGCCGGGTCCGGCCAGGAGGTTCACCGGCAGGGGCGAGCCGTCCACGAGCGCCCCGGCCGTCCGCGCGTCCAGATCACCGAGGACGAAGACGCCGTCCGCACCGGCCTCCGCGTAGGCACGGGCCCGGACGAGCGTCTCGTTCAGCCAGGCCGCCCGGTATGCCCTGTGCCATAGGTGAGTAGTCACCTATGGCACAGGTAACACAAAAGTGACGGGAGAGAGATGAAGTTCGAGCACGTTCTGCTCGGATTCGTGGCGATGCGTCCCTGTACGGGGTACGACCTGAAGCGCTGGCTGGGCAGTGAGATGGGCCGCATGAGCCGGCTCCCCAGCCAGCAGAGCCAGATCTACCGCACCCTCGCCCGGATGACCGCCGACGGCTGGCTGGCGTACGACGTGGAGCGGAACGAGGGCCGCCCGGACTCCAAGATCTACCGCGTCACCGACGCCGGCGAACGCGTCCTCCACGCCCGCCTCGCCGAGCCGTACGAGCCGTCGGTCGACTTCGGCGACCCCGAGTTCCAGATGCGCTACGTCCTCTCGGTCTTCGTGACCGAGGGCGAGCAGATCGCCCTCGTACGCACCGAGCTGGAAGCGCGCCGCGCCCAGCTCGACCGCTTCCGCGCCCGGGACATGTGCGAGGAGCCCTGGCTGCCGGGCGTGGACCCGCAGCGCATGGGCCGCATCCTGGACCACGTCCACGAGAGCAAGGACAGGGCCCTGGTCACCCACGTGCGCTGGCTGGAAGAGGTCCTCGCGGAACTGACCGCGATGCGGCCCTGAACTGAGCGGACAGGTACTCCGTACGGATGTGCGATCGTGGGGTGGCCCCAGGGGAGGGGCCGGGATCGAACGCGGCGTGGGGGGACTGGCGTGGACAGGGACAGGGGCAGGGACGGGGAACGGGGCGGTTCGTCCGTGCCGGACGAGGTGTGGGAGGAGTTCCTGCGCACTACGGCCGACGGTGCGGGGGACGCACCGAAGGAACCGTCCGCACGGGCCCGCGAGGTGACGGGCGGGCTTCGGGCCGAGCCCGCGGAACCGACGCCATGGCGTGCGCACGCCCCCGTCCGCCGGCGGAGCAGGAAGGGCTGGTACGCGGCCGGGCTGCTGGCCTCACTGGTCCTGCTGGTCGTGGCGGTGGACCCGGCGGGCGTCGTCGGCTGGTCCGGCGACGAGGAAGGCCGGCCGGGGGAGACCCTGGCACAGGAGTCGCAACGCCCCGACAGCGCACCGGCGGCCGAGCCGACCGAACGGGCCACACTCGCCGACCCGTTCCGGGGATCCCCTGCGGCGCGCTGGGCCAACGGCCCGGCGGGGATCGCCGTCCCCGCGGCCAAGGCGACCGGGTGGATGACGAAGGCGGAGGTGGAGCAGGCACTCGCGCGGACGCGGGACTTCCTCGCTGCGTCCAATCTGGATCCGACCGTGCTGAGAGGGGGCCGGCCGGAGAAGGCGATCGCCTTGATGAACCCGCATCAAGAGGACGTCAGGACCTTCGTGTCGACGGCACTGCGCACCCCGGGCAAGGAACACGACCCGCTGCTCCTCTTCAGCCGCTTCGAGCCGGCGCAGGCACGCCTGGTCGGGGACGTGGTCAAGACCCGCGGGCGGATCACATACCGGGAGGGGCGGCGCGGAGCCCTTGAGGTGACCGCCGACGTCACGTACGTGTACCCGACCGCACCGGCGGGCGGCGGCGACGAGGTCGTGCGCACGATCGTGCGGAGGGAGACGGTCGTGAGCTGGGACGACCCGGCGAAGGTGACGACCGAAGCGGGGACCTTCACGCTCCTCTCGTACAAGACCGACATGACCAACGGCGGTTGCGACAACGTCACCGGCTTCTTCCGGCCGGAGTTCGGCGGAGGAGGAGGGTCGGGCGCCGGTACGGACGGCGACCGGACCGTCGACCCCTACGACCGCAGCACGACGATGGGCGAGGGCCACGAAGGCTGCGGGACCGCCACACGGTCGTAGCCGAGCCGGGGCGCGGAGCACCCTCGGGCGGCGACGAACCCGGCTCCGTACCGTCCGGCAAGCGCGCGTTGTCAGTGGCGGCTGGAAGGCTGGAGGAATGAACGGAGATGAGCAGCTGCTGCGCGGCCGGGTCTACGGCCACGACCACGACGACCCCGACCCTGGCCCACTCCCGCACCAGACCTACGTCGCGCTCGTAGGCGGGCCACTGGACGGACTGCTGCTGGACATCACGGGCTGGCGACCCGAGGAGATCGACGACGGGGCCGCACTGCCCACCGAGCTCGGGCAGTGGCCCGGCGGACGCTCGCTGTACGACCCACGCCCCGACGAACCCCGCACCCCCGGCCCCGGCGTCGTGTGCCGCTTCCACTACTCGGGCGACACGCCCTGACGCCCTCGGCGCGCCCAAGGCGAGACCGGGCACGCCGTGCCCCGAACGACGTACCGCGCTGCGCTCCACCAGGGAGGACGTAGGAACTCGGACGTAGGCCACCCGTCAGGGCCAACGGACATCGCTTTGCCGGACCGCTTTGCCGGACCGGCAACAGAAGTGGCGCGACTGGGAAACGATCGGCGACGGTGGGACACATGACCGACGACATCAGAGCAGCATCGCCCGCGCCCGGTACTTCCGCGCAGGGCGACGGATACCTCGGAGACCCCGTGGTCCGTGCGGAGTGGGACAGCCGGTACGCCGACCGCGGGCAGCTGTGGAGCGGCAAGCCCAACGGCGCACTCGTGGCCGAGGTCGCCGGGCTCACCCCGGGCCGCGTCCTCGACGTCGGCTGCGGCGAGGGCGCGGACGCCGTCTGGCTCGCGCGCGGCGGCTGGGACGTGACCGCGCTCGAGGTCTCCAGCATCGCGCTGGAGCGGGCAGCCGGACACGCGCGGGACGCCGACGTCCCCGTTCGCTGGGTGCACGCGACCCTGACGGAGGCCGGGCTCCCGCCGGCCTCCTTCGACCTGGTCTCCGCGCAGTACCCGGCCCTGTTGCGCACGCCCGACGCCGCGGCCGAGCGGGCACTGCTCAGCGCCGTCGCGCCCGGTGGCGTACTGCTGCTCGTCCATCACGCGGGGATGGACACCCAGCAGGCGCACGACGACAGCGGCTTCGACCCCGCCGACTACGTCTGGCCGTCGATGGTCACCGAGCTGCTCGACGACGACTGGGAGGTCGAGGTCGACGAAGAGCGGCCACGCGTGGCACCCGATGGCGGAGCCGGCGCGCACCACACCGACGACGTGGTGCTCCGTGCACGCCGGCTCCGCTGAGCCGGACCACCACACCACTCAGTACGCGTACCCCACATGAGCGAGGGCCTGCTTCAGCAACAACCCCCGCCCACCCGGCATCTCGCCCTGTACGGCCGGGGAGGCCGCCTCCTCAGGGCTGAACCAGACCAGGTCCAGCGCGTCCTGCCGAGGGCGGCAGTCGCCGGCCACCGGCACGATGTAGGCGAGGGACACCGCGTGCTGACGCGGGTCGTGGTACGGGGTGACGCCGGCCGTGGGGAAGTACTCGGCGACGGTGAAGGGCTGCAAGGAGGCGGGGACTCGGGGCAACGCCACGGGGCCGAGGTCCTTCTCCAGGTGCCGGAGCAGCGCGTCGCGGACCCGCTCGTGCTGCATCACGCGCCCGGACACCAAGGTCCGGCTGATCGTCCCGTCGGCGCCGATCCGCAGGAGCAGACCGATGCTGGTGACCTCACCGCTGTCGTCCACGCGTACGGGCACGGCCTCGACGTACAGGATCGGCATCTGGGCCCGGGCCAGCTCGAGCTCGTCAGTGGTCAGCCAGCCGGGCGAGGTTTCAGTCATGTCAGACATCGCCTGATCATACTTTCCCCATCGCGCCTCAGCCCAGGTCGCGTGTCTGCCACGCGGGTGGGAGTCGAGAATCGCGCGCGGGGTCCCGCACGCGGGCGGGGAGCGGGTCCGGGGGCGTAGCCTGCCCCCGGACCCTGACGGTGCCGCTCACATCACACGCCGGCACGCTTGAGGACCCGGGGCATTCGTCATTGCGTCGCGTCCTGCCGTTGGACCACCGCCGATCGAGCTCGGCGGACCAGATTCGAACTGGCATTTCGACGCACCAGGGCCCGGGCCCGGTTGATCCGGCGATGAGCGGCGCATGCTGAGTCTGGAGCAATAGTCTGAGATTGGCCGCGGTCTGCCTCTGCCTGGTTGGGCTGTCCAGGCGGGAAGTGCCGGGAGGAGGACTCGAACCTCCACTGGGACCGCGGATGTCACGACAGGGCTCAGCTTCAGCTTTGCGCTCCTCGCGCACCCCGGCCCTGTTCTGTGGCCGGGGAGTCCATGGTGTCCCGGCTACCCGAAGAGGTAGCCGAAGACGGCGTCGCCGACGCGCTGGTCGGTGACCTCGGCGCTGTTCGCCTCCTCGCGGGCGAACTTCACCGCCTGCTGGAGCTTCTCCACCCGCTCCAGGAGCTCGTTGACCCGGCGGGCGGGCATCGTGCCGGAGAACTTCACCGTGGTCCAGTACCCGACGGGCACGTCCTCGTAGTAGACGTCGACCTGTGCCGGGTGTTTGTCGGTCGCCTCCGCCTTGACGTGGTTGCGGGGCACCTTCTTCGTACGGACCGTACGGACGACCTCGGTCTTCCAGGCGTCGGTCGACGGGTCCTGGGTCCACGACTCGGCGGCGTCCAGCACGGGAAGCTTGCGGACGAAGGTGTTGATGTCCGTCAGCTGCTTCTCCAGGAACAGCAGGTACGCGACGGGCACCTGTCCCACGAGGACGCGTCCGTCGACCGTGATGTCGGCGCGCGCCTCACAGTTGGCCCAGTCCTTGGTGGCTGTCACATCGAAGAGACGGGTCAGTGCCCGGGCGGTGTCGCGCAGCACGTCCTCGGCCTTCACCTGCACCAGCGTCGACTCGGGCGGCAGTTGCTCGCCCTCCTCGTCCTTCGGCTGGTAGGTACGGGCGATTCCGGCGAGCAACGCGGGCTTCTGCAGGCCGTGATGCGCCGCGGTCAGGTCCTGGTGCGCCGCCCGGGACTTGACGCCCTTCTCCACTGCGATGATCTGATTCGGTAACGTTCGAGAATCGCGTGATTCGCTTCAGGTTGGACCCAGGTTCTGTCGCCATCAGGAGTGAGGCGAGGGCGACGGCTGCTTCGTAGGATTTGGCGGCTTTGTCATATGGGGTGGCGCTGCCACGCGATGACGCGGTGGCCGAGCGGGCTCGGATGGACCCTGTCGGGGGCGAGGAGGGCCGCGCCGTGCTCCTCGGTGGCGCGCAACAGCGCCAGGTCCGTGCGGACCACCGTCGCCCCATGAGCGGTCGCCGCGCGCAGGACGGCGTCGGTGCCGGGCGCGAGGTCCTCGAACCACGTCTCCTGTTCGGGGCCGGCCGGTAGCAGGAACGGCGTCATGACGAACAGCCGGGCGGCGCAGCTCTCCTCGACGAGGGTGAGGACGGCAGCCGAGCGAGGCCTCGAACTCCAGTACGGGGCTGAGGAGTCCGCGGTCGTAGCGCCGCCAGGTGTCGTTGATGCCGATCAGGACGGTGACGACCGAGGGGGCGAGGGCGAGGGCGTCGGTGGCCCAGCGCGCCTCCGGGTCGTGGACCCGATGGCCGCTGACACCCTGGTTGACGACGGTCGCGGGGGAGGGCAGGGCCTCGGCGATCATCCGGACGTAGCCGTCGCCGAGGGACGCGGGGTCCTCGCGGTCGCGGCCGGTGTCCGTGACGGAGCCACCGATGAAGAGCAGCAGGTCGTCCCGGGTGAACCGCACGCGCGTCCACCCCCCCCGCACCTTCGACCGTCAGACCAATGAGTGGAAGGCGGCGAAAGCCTCTTCCTCACCTGCTCGGTCTGGCGCGCGTCTCCTCTCAGGCCTGCCGGAAGGTCTGGCGCATGGTGCCGAGACCGTCGATCTCGCACTCGACCACATCACCGTGCCGCAGGTACGGCCGGGGTTCGGGCCGGCCGAGGGCCACGCCGGCCGGGGTGCCGGTGTTGATGACGTCCCCGGGGTACAGGACCATGAACCGGCTGAGGTAGCGGATGATCTCGGCGACCGGAAACACCATGTCCGCGGTCGAGCCGTGCTGACGCTCGACGCCGTTCACCGTCAGCCGCAGCGAGAGCTTCTGCGGGTCGGGGACCTCGTCCGGAGTGACGAGCCACGGACCGAGCGGGTTGAATGTCTCGCAGCTCTTCCCCTTGTCCCACTGGCCGCCCCGCTCCAACTGGAACGCGCGCTCGGAGACGTCGTGCGAGACCGCGTACCCGGCGACGCACGCGAGCGCGTCCTCGTCGCTCTCCAGGTACCGGGCGGTCCTGCCGATCACCACGGCCAACTCGACCTCGTAGTCCGTCTTGACGCTGTCGCGAGGGATCAGCACCTCGTCGTACGGCCCCGAGACCGTCCACGGGTCCTTCATGAAGACCACGGGCTCGGCCGGCAGCTCCGCTCCCGTCTCCTCCGCGTGGTCACGGTAGTTGAGGCCGATGCAGACGACCTTCCCGGGCCGAGCGACCGGAGCCCCGACCCGTACGCGGTCGACGGGGACGTCCATGGCCGGCAGGGCTCCCGCCGCGACGGCCTCGGCGAGCCGGTCGAGCACGCCGTCGGCGAGCGAGCGGTGGTCGATGTCGACGGCGATGCCGGAGGCATCGAACAGCCCACCGGCCCCGTCCAGGATCGCCAGGCGCTCCGCCCCTGCTTCGCCGACCCTCAGCACACGCATGCCAGCCATCCCTCACGATAGACATCGGATGTATCGACTATGGAATGCAAGCAATCGCCCGCAGTTTTGTCCAGCCTCTCGACAGGATCAGCTTTGTCCTCCGATGTATCGTGTGGCCCGCCGATACCGCCACGCCCCAGGAGGCCGAGCCGATGGCAGCTGAGACCACGACGCCCAACGTCCTATTGGTCATGGAGGAGGAGCGCAGAGCCGATGTCTACCCGGCCCACGTTCTGGCGGACATCGGACGCCTGGCGCACTGGCACGCCCCCGCCCTCACCCGCGACGCCCTCCTCCGGGACCCCGGCGTACTGGAGGAGGTCGACGTCCTGCTCACCGGCTGGGGAGCCCCAGTGCTCGACGCGGCCCTGCTCTCCCGTGCGCCCAGACTGAACGCGGTGATGGTGGCGGCCGGTTCGGTACGTCACCTGACGCCGCCGGAGTTCTGGGCTCGCGGCATCCCCGTCGTGTCCGCGGCCGCCGCCAACGCCGTCCCGGTCGCCGAGTTCAGCCTCGCCCAGATCCTGCTCGGCCTGAAGCAGGTGCACCGCCTCGGCCGTGAGGTAGCGGTCGGCCGCCGCTTCCCGTACGATCCGCCGGTCGCCGGAGGGTACGGCTCCCGCGTGGGCCTGCTCGGACTCGGTGAGATCGGCCGCCTCGTCGCCCGGCTGCTGCGGAGCTTCGGCGTCGAGGTGCTCGCCTGCGATCCGGTGATCGACCCGGCCGCCGCCGCGGAGCTGGGTGTCCGACTCGCCGGAATCGACGAGCTGTTCACCTCCTGCGACGTCGTGAGCGTCCATGCCCCGCTCCTGCCCGAGACCGAAGGCCTCGTGGGGGAGCGGCTCGTGGCGCTCCTCCCCGACGGGGCGACCCTGATCAACACGGCCCGGGGGGCGGTGCTGGACGAGCCGGAGGTGATCGGAGTTCTCCGCGACCGGCCCGACCTCACCGCCGTCCTCGATGTGACCTGGCCCGAGCCGCCCGCGCCCGACTCGCCCCTGTTCACCCTGCCGAACGTCCTCCTCACCCCGCACCTGGCCGGCGCCATGGGGCGCGAACGCGCGCGCCTGGGTGAGCTGGTGCGCGACGAACTGCGGCGGCTGGTGCACGGCGAACCCCTGCGGCACGCCGTCGCCCCCGACCGGGCGTCGACCCGGGCGTAGCCTGGCCTGTTTCCTGTGCCGCGAGCCCTCGCCCCCGCCCAGACATCGGAGCTTTGATCGATGTCTGAGCGAGGGCTCCCCGGAGTGCTCCCGGCGTCGAGGTGAAGCGCTTCGCTTCCTGATGCGGCTCCCTGACTGTTCAAGCGGGTGATGAGGGCCCCGAAGAGTACGCGTCATCAAGCGCCTTCATTCGTTTCAGCTCTTTTCAGTCATCGGACTATTGACCCTCGTTCGGCCGCGCATTAGCGTCCCCGGCAAGCGCTTACAGGCCAGCTGCCGACGGCGGCGAACAGGAGTTGTCATGCAGAGAACGCGATGGATCGGTGCGGGTTTTCTCGCCTCGGCGTTGGCCCTGACGAGCTGTACGTCCGGTCCTGCCGGGACGGACGCCAAGCAGGACTCCAAGGCGGAGCTGGAGCTGTGGACCAGGACCACGCCCGGCGGCCCCGGCGAGAAGGCCACGCTCCGGCTGGTCGAAGGCTTCGAGAAGGCCACCGGGCACAAGGTCAAGGTCACGGCGATCTTCGACGACTTCGAGACGAAGCTCCAGCAGCGCGCCGCCCAGCGGCAGTTGCCCGACATCGTCATGAACGACGTCACCCAGCTCGGCGCGATGCACAGCCAGGGTCTCCTCAGGGAGATCGACCTCAGCAAGATCAAGGGCAGCCAGGATCTCGTCGAGCAGGCCCGTGACTCCGGCCGGAGCGTCGACGGCAAGCAGTACGGCATCCCGTACTCCGCCCAGGCCGGCGCCCTCCTCATCCGCAAGGACTGGCGCGAGAAGCTCAAGCTGGAGGCTCCGCGGACCTGGGACGACTTCGCCGCCCTTGCCACCGCCTTCACCACCCGCGACCCCGACGGCAACGGCAAGCAGGACACCTACGGTCTCGCCGCTCCGCTGTCCACCAAGCGCGGCTACGCCTCCTGGTACTTCTCCAACTTCCTCTGGGCCGCCGGCGGGGACTTCGTCACCGAGGCGGGCCAGGGGAAGTTCAAGCCGTCGATGACGAGCAAGGAGTCGACGGAGGCCATGCGCTGGTTCCGCGCCCTCGGCTGCGACGGGAAGGTCGTCCAGCCCGGCGCCGTCACCATGGACACCCCGCCGACGAACGAGACGTTCGAGGCCGGCAGGACCGGCATGTTCGTCGTCGGCCCCTACCTCATGTCCCGCTTCGACAAGTCCCTCGGCAAGGACAAGTACGAGGTCGTCCCCATGCCCAAGGGCCCGAAGGACGCCACCGTGCTTGCCGAGGGCGGCTCCGTCTACCTGATGGCCGGTTCCGAGAACAACGCCGGACAGGACGCCTTCGCCGGGTACGCCATCTCCGCCGAGGGCCAGAAACTCGGCATGGAGGGCGTCGACGGCTCCACCGTCCAGCTTCCCGTGAACAAGACCGTCGACGTCACCGAGGTCCGCCCCGACCCCCGCTGGAAGACCTACGCCGACGCCTACCGCTCCTCCGGGCGCTACGCCCCCTCCCTTCCCAACTGGACCCCTGTACGGCAGATCACCGCCGAGACGGTCAACGCCCTGATGGCCGACTGCTCCCTCGACCTGGGCGAGAAGCTGCGTGAACTCGACACGAAGCTCGCCGGGATCCTCCAGGAGCAGGGAATCGCCGGATGACGAGCCTCGACCAGGTGAAGGCGGCCGTCGGCCCGGCGGCCGGCTCCACCCGGCCCGCCGCGCGCGGGCCGGCGCCGACCGCGTCGGGAGAGGGCGGGCCGCCCGTCTCCCGCCGCGTGAGGAACCGCCGCGGCGGCCGGTGGTGGACGCCCTGGCTCTTCCTCGCCCCCGCCCTGATCCTCTTCCTCTACTTCAAGTTCATCCCCATGGCCAGCGCGCTGACCATGTCCTTCCAGGAAGTCCAGCCCTACCTCGGCAACCGGTGGGTCGGCGGCGAGAACTACGCCACCGTGCTCTCCTCGGACGGCTTCCGCGAGGCCGCCTGGCACACCGTCGTCCTCGCCGTCGGACAGACCGCGGGATCGATGCTGCTCGGCCTCACCCTCGCCCTCCTCATGGAGGGACAGGGCCGCAGACTCGGCTTCGTCCGCTCGGCGGCCTTCCTCCCCGTCGTCGTGCCGATCGCGGTCGTCGCCGAACTCTGGCGGATCATGTACCACCCCACCGAGGACGGCATGCTCAACTCCCTCCTCGGCCTCGTGGGGTTCGGCCCGTCGGGATTCATCAACGACCCCGACGCGTCCATGGCCTCCATCATGCTCACCGGCATCTGGCGGGGCGCCCCCTACGACATGATGATCTTCCTCGCCGGGCTCGCCGGGGTGGACCGCGGACTCTACGAGGCCGCCAAGGTCGACGGCGCGTCCCGGTTCCAGCGCATCCGCCATGTGACCCTCCCCGGTCTGCGCGCCGTCCTCACCATCCTCTTCGTCCTCGCCGCCATCCGGGGCCTGCGCGTCTTCACCGAGGTCTTCCTGCTCACCAACGGCGGCCCCGACGGCTCCACCGAAGTCGTCATGACCGTGATCTACAAGCTGGGCCTCGAACAGAACCGGCTCGGTGTCGGCGCGGCCGGAGCCGTCCTGCTGTTCCTGGCGACGCTGCTCCTGACGGTCGGCGTCCACCTGTTCCGACGGAGGGGTAACGAATGAGCGCGCCGACCGAGACCGCCCTCGGGCTGGCCGAGAGCCGCAGCGCAGCCGGCCGCGCCCTCAAGGTCCTCACCTACCTCCTCGTCCTCGTCGTGTTCGCGGGCCCCCTGCTCGCCCTGCTCGTCAGCGCGTTCAACCACGTCAAGGACCCCACCCAGCTCAGCGTCCTCCCCTCCGACCCCACCGTCGGCAATTTCGCCGTCGCCTTCGACCAGGGCGTCCTGAAGTACCTCCTCAACTCGTTCTTCGTCGTCGGCTTCGGATTGCTGCTCCAGGTCGCCGTCTCCGTCCTCGCGGGCTACGCCCTCGCCAGGAAGCGCTTCCGGGGCATGACCCTCGCGTTCGTCGCCATCCTGGCGACACTCATGCTGCCCGAGGAGATCCTGGCCATCCCGCTCTCCGTGATCCTCGCCGACCTGCCCGTCGTCCACATCAATCTGATCGGCTCCCTCGCCGGCATGATCGTGCCCGTCGGCGCCTGGGCGTTCTCCATCCTCGTCATGACCGAGTTCATGAAGGAGGTGCCGAAGGAGCTGGAGGAGGCGGCGCGCATCGACGGCGCCGGAGACCTGCGGATCTTCGCGCAGATCATCCTCCCCATGTGCAAGCCCGCGCTCGGCGTCATCGGGGTCTTCGGCTTCACCATGATCTGGGACCAGTACCTGCTGCCCCTGCTCGTGGCCACCGACTCCTCCTCGTACACCCTGCCGCTGGCCCTGCGCACGCTGCGGGTCGACCCCCTCGTCACCCCCGGCGTGGTGATGGCCGCGTCGCTGCTCGCCCTGCTGCCGTCCGTCATCGTCTTCCTCTTCTTCCAGCGCTCCTTCGTCCACGGCCTGTCCAGCGGCGCCCTCAAGGGTTGACCCGAACGGCCGACCCCTCCGAAAGGACCACCTCCCGTGATCCCGTCCCGGCTGATGTCCTTCCCGCTCACGCCGTTCACCCCCGCCGACGAGGTGAACACGAGCGTGTTCACCGACCACATCGAGGACCAGCTCGCCCACGGCCCCGCCGCGCTCTTCGTCGCCTGCGGCACAGGGGAGTACTCCTCGCTCAGCGCCCCCGAGTACGCCGAGGTCGTCCGGCACGCCGTACGCGTCGTCGCCGGCCGCGTACCCGTCTTCGCCGGCGCCGGAGGAGGCCTCGGCACCGCACAGGCGGCCGTCGCCGCCGCCTCCGAGGCGGGCGCCGACGGGATCCTGCTGCTGCCGCCGTACCTCGTCGGCGGCACCGAGGACGGCTACCTCTCCTACGTGGAGTCCGTCGCCCGCGCCGGCCGCCTACCCGTCCTCGTCTACCGGCGCGGCCTCGCCAGGATCGGCGTGTCCACCGCCCTGCGGCTCCTCTCCGTGCCCCAGGTCGCCGGGATCAAGGAGGGCGACGGCGACCTGGACTCGATGGCCCGCATGGTCACCGCCGTACGCACCAGCGGCCACCCCCGTGCCGAGACCTTCGCCTTCCTCAACGGACTGCCTACGGCCGAGGTCAGCGCGACCGCCTGCCGGGCCATCGGCATCCGTGACTACTCCTCCGCCGTCCTGTGCTTCGCCCCCGACATCGCCCGCGCCTTCCACACGGCCCTCACGAACGGTGACACCGCCACCACCGGCCGGCTCCTCGCCGACTTCTACCTGCCGCTGACCGCCCTCCGTGACCAGGTCCCCGGCTACGCCGTCTCCCTCGTCAAGGCCGGAGCCCGGCTGCGCTCGCTCGACGTCGGCCACGTCCGGGCGCCCCTCGTGGACGCGGCCCCCGACCACGTCGACCAGCTCGAGGACCTCCTCCTCCAGGGCCGGCGCGCCCTGACCGAACCCACCCCGGCGCACGCTGCTCCCGCCGTGGCGGTCGCCTCGTGAAGGTCACCTCCGTCGTCGTCACCCCCGTCGCCTTCGCCGACCCGCCGCTGCTCAACGCCGTCGGCGTCCACGAGCCGTACGCCCTGCGCGCGGTGGTGGAGGTCAGGACCGACACCGGCGCGTACGGGCTGGGCGAGAGCTACGGCGACGCCGCC
The DNA here is from genome assembly GCF_053607625.1 of Streptomyces sp. NPDC055103. Taxonomy (NCBI): domain Bacteria; kingdom Bacillati; phylum Actinomycetota; class Actinomycetes; order Kitasatosporales; family Streptomycetaceae; genus Streptomyces; species Streptomyces sp. NPDC055103. The sequence goes on along the minus strand of NZ_JBSGTX010000060.1, from coordinate 28,900 downwards.
CACCTCGCACTGCTCCGCGCCGTCGCCGACGACCTGCCCGGCCTCGACCCCTTCGACCTCAACGAACTGTCCCGCAGGGTCGAGGCGATCGTCGGCGGCCGGGTGGCGCGCGACGCCCACGGCCTCATCGGTGAGGGCGGCGCGGCCAAGACGGTCGCGAGCACCACCTCGCCGTTCGAGGTGGCCTGCCACGACCTCCAGGGCAAAGGCCTCGGCAGGCCCGTGTCCGACCTCCTCGGCGGCGCCACGCGCGACCGGATCGACTTCTGCGGCTACCTGTTCGCGAAATGGGCCGCGCACCCAGGACACGAGCCCGACGAGTGGGGCCCGGCGCTCGACCCCGCGGGAATCGTGGCGCAGGCCCGGCTGTTGGCGGACCGTTTCGGCTTCCGCTCCTTCAAGCTCAAGGGCGGCGTGCTCCCGCCGGACGACGAGGTCGCCGCGATCCACGCCCTGCGCGAGGCGTTCCCGGACCATCCGCTCCGACTCGACCCCAACGCGAGCTGGGACCCGGACACCGGCGCCCGGGTCGCCGAGGAGCTGACGGGAGTACTGGAGTACCTGGAGGACCCGGTCGCCGGCATCCCCGCCATGGCGGAGCTCGCACGGACCGCCCCGATGCCCCTCGCCACCAACATGTGCGTGGTCACCTGGGAGCACCTGACCGAGGCGATTCCCGCCCGGGCCGTCGGCGTCCTGCTCGGCGACCACCACTTCTGGGGCGGACTCAAGGCGAGCCAGCATCTGGCCACCGCCTGCCACCACTTCGGCATCGGGATGTCCATGCACTCCAACTCCCACCTCGGGATCAGCCTCGCCGCGATGGTCCACCTCGCCGCCGCCACCCCCGCCGTCACCCACGACCTGGACACCCACTGGCCCTGGAAGCGGCCCGAGGACGACGTCGTCATCACCCCGTGGAACTTCGTCGACGGCGCGATCACCGTCCCGCGCGGCCCCGGACTCGGCGTCGAGCTGGACCGCGACGCACTGGACCGGCTGCACGAGCAGTACCTGGCGTGCGGCCTGACCCGCCGCGACGACACCGGCTACCTGGCCCGTGTCGCCCCTGGCGTACGGCTCCGCGAAGACGTCCACGAACCGGCCTGACGGCGTCGGACGGACCGCCCTCACCTCCCGACCGCACAGGAACGATGCCCGATGACCTCCACCAGCGCCGACGCCGGCCTCCCGGCGACCCCTTCGCCCGACACGACCTGGTTCACCCACGACCGCTTCGGCATGTTCGTCCACTGGGGCCTCTACTCCCTCGCCGCACGCCACGAGTGGGTGAAGACCCGCGAGAGGATGACGGACGAGCAGTACCAGGTGTACTTCGACCACTTCGACCCCGACCGCTACGACCCGGTCCGATGGGCACGGACGGCGAAGGCCGCCGGCATGCGGTACGTCGTCCTCACCACCAAGCACCACGACGGCTTCTGCCTCTGGGACAGCCGGCTCACCGACTACAAGGTGACGAAGACACCCCACGGCCGCGACCTGGTCGGACCGTTCGTCGAGGCGTGCCGCGCCGAGGGCCTCAAGGTGGGCTTCTACCACTCCCTGATCGACTGGCACCACCCGTCGTTCCCCGTCGACGGGACCCACCCGCAGCGCGACGACGAGGAGTTCAAGGCCGCGGCGGCGGACCGCGACATCCGGGAGTACCAGGAGTACCTCCACGGCCAGGTCCGCGAACTGCTCACCGACTACGGACGCGTCGACTACCTCTTCTTCGACTTCTCCTACGCGGGCCGCGAATGGTGGGGCGGCAAGGGCCCCGACGACTGGGACTCCCCGCGGCTCATGGCCATGGTCCGCGAGCTCCAGCCGCACATCCTGGTCAACGACCGGTCCGGCCTCCCCGGAGACTTCGTCACGCCCGAGCAGTACCAGCCGTCCGCCCCGATGGCCGTCGACGGCCGTCCGGTCCTGTGGGAGGCGTGCCAGACCCTCAACGGGAGCTGGGGCTACGACCGCGACAACCTCGACCACAAGAGCCCCGACCTGCTCATCCGGATGCTCGTCGACGGCGTCTCCAAGGGCGGCAACCTGCTGCTGAACGTCGGCCCCACCGGCCAGGGCGACCTCGACCCGCGCGACACCGCAGCCCTCGCCGAGATCGGCCGCTGGACCGACCTCCATGAACGCTCCGTCCGCGGCTGCGGCCCCTCCCCGTACACCCCTCCCGCCGACTGCCGGTACACCCAGGCCGGCGACCGGCTCTACGTCCACCTCTTCTCCTGGCCGCTGCGCCACCTCCACCTGCCCGGTCTCGCGGGCCGGGTGCGGTACGCCCAGCTCCTGAACGACGCCTCGGAGATCGTCCAGGAGCCGCTCGACCCCGACCGCCCGGCGATGAACACCCAGATGGGCGGCCAGCCGGCCGGCACCCTCACGCTCCGGCTCCCGGTGCGGCGGCCCGACACACCCGTGCCCGTCATAGAGCTGCATCTGACGGACCCGTCCGCGCCCGGCGCGTCGATGTGACGGGCCGTACGCGTACCACTCATCCGACCGATCACGGAGGCACCATGCAACGACGCACGTTCCTCACCGGCACCGCGGCAGGGGCGGCCGTCGCCGTCCTGCCCCTCTCCGCCCCGGCGTACGCGAGTACCGCCCGGTGCAAGCCCGCACGCCCCCTGGGCGCCACCGTCGACGTCAGTACCCTGGACGACCTCCAGGACGCGATCGACGCGGCAGGACCGGGCACCCGCATCGTCGTCGCGAACGGCACCTACACCGTGCCCGCCGCCAAGCCCCTCACCATCACCGGCAAGAACGGCTCCCGCACCGCGCCGATCACCATCGTCTCCGCGTCACGGGGCGGCGCCGTCCTGCGCGGCGAGCGGAGCTTCGTCTTCGACGCGTCCAGCAACGTGACCGTGAGCGGTTTCTCCTTCCGCCAGAGCACCACCCTGGAGATCCCGCCGAGCTGCACGTACATCCGGCTCACCCGCAACGACTTCCAGCTCGCGGACATCGAGGGCCTGCACTGGGTCATGGTCCGCGGCGACGAGGCCGTGATCGACCGCAACCACTTCCACGGCAAGACCACGCTCGGCATCTTCCTCGGCATCGAGGGTGCGGGCAGCGAGGCCATGGCCCAGGGCGTGCACGTCCACCGCAACCACTTCTCCGACCACACCTTCGCGGGCTCCAACGGCGGCGAGCCGATCCGCCTCGGCGTCAGCCCCCGTGCCCTGTCCAGCGCGCACGCGCTCGTCGAGTACAACCTGTTCGAGCGGGCCAACGGCGACCCCGAGGCCATCTCGGTCAAGAGCTCCGACAACACCATCCGCTACAACACCATCCGCGACAGCCTCGGCGGCATCGTCCTGCGCCACGGCAACGGCACCCTCGTCGACAGCAACTACCTCATCGGCGGCAAGGAGGGCGTGCGGATCTACGGCAACGACCACATCATCGTCAACAACTACCTCGCCGGCCTCACCGGACGGGCGATGGTCATCGGCAGCGGAACCGAACGCGACCACCTCCCCGGCGAGTCGGCCGAGGCCCGCCGGGGCAACGACGCACCCGACCGCGTCCTCATCGCCCACAACACCCTCCTGGACAACGCGGGCGGCGCGCTCTCGGGCGAGAGCCACCGCCCGCACGAACCCCGTGACGTCACCGTCGCCGACAACCTGCTGGTCGGCCAGACCGGCAGCCTGGTCGAGATGGCGACCACGGTCCGCTTCACCTGGCAGAGCAACATCCTGTTCGGCGCCGCAGCCGACGGGAACATCCCCGCCGGCGGATTCCTGCGGGCCGACCCCCGTCTGGTGCGGGGCTCCGACGGCGTGTACCGCCTGTCGAGCACCAGCCGGGCGATCGGCGCGGCCACGCTCTCCCCGGCGCCAGTCACCCATGACATCGACGGCGACGCGCGCGGCAGCGTGCGAGACGTCGGTGCCGACGAGTACGCCACTGCGACGCCGCTGCGCCGGCCGCTGACCCCGGCGGACGTGGGCCCCAACGCCCGCTGACGGCGAAGGGGGAGGGGCAGCCGGCCCGACGTACGTCCGCTCCGGGCCGGCTGCCGACTCCCGAGCACACTCCCCTCGGACCGCTACGGGGGCCACAGACTTCCACGGACCTCCTCGGGCTGCCGAGGACATCCTCCCCTCATCGGCCCCTTGGACTTCCTCGGCCCCCGTGAACCTTCTTCGGTCTTCTCGGGCTCCCTCGAATCCACGCGACCCGCTCGACCCAAAGGAAACCGCTCCCGTGCCCGATCCGGACCCCTCGCACCCCCTCCCACCAGGGCCGGACACCGCCCCGCCCAGGCTCGGGATCTGCTCCGTCACCTTCCGGGGACTGCCCGCCGTCGAGGTCGCCCGCCGCGTCGCGGAGGTGGGCCTGGAGGTCGTCGAATGGGGCGCGGACGTGCACGCCCCGCCCGACCGCCCCGAGGCGCTCCGCTCCGCCCGGGACGCCGCCGACGCCTACGGCATCGCCTGCTGCTCCTACGGCTCGTACTTCCGCTGCCTCCCGGACGAGCTGTCCGGGTTCGCGGAGATCGCCCGCGGGGCCGTGACGCTCGGAGCACCCCGTATCCGCGTCTGGGCCGGTGCGTCGGGGTCGGCGGAGGCCGTGGAGGAGGACCGCGCCCGGATCATCGCGACCCTGCGGGAGGCCGCTCTGGTCGCGCGGGACCACGGTCTGGAACTCGGCCTCGAGTTCCACGGGGGAACCCTGACCGACTCGGTCACCTCCACCGTCCGCCTCCTGGAGGACCTGCGGGCGGCGGACGTGGACAACGTCACCCCCTACTGGCAACCACCTCAGGACGCCACCGACCCCGAGGCGCTCGCCGGCCTCGACGTACTCGCCGACCGGGTCGGCGCCGTCCACGTCTTCTCCTGGTGGCCGGGCAACCTCCGGCTGCCGCTGTCCGCGCGCGCCGGGCTGTGGACCGAGGCGTTCGCCCGGCTCACGGCGTGGCCGCGGCCGCGGGACGCCCTCCTGGAGTTCGTCCAGGACGACGACCCCGCCGTCCTGGCCCGCGAGGCGGCGTCTCTGCGGCGCTCCGCGGGCCTGGACCCCGGTCGTCCCGAAGGCGTCCCTGACGGGCCCGGTCGCCCCCACGTCACCCTGCAGTAAGCTGGCGCCCAGCAGACACATCCGATGTATTTGGCCTTGCACAGGAGGACGCCTTGGCAGTTACGGACGAGGCGATCGGCAAGATCAAGGAGATGATCGTCTCCGGCGCGCTGCGTCCGGGGGACAGGCTCCCCAAGGAGGCCGACCTCGCCGCCGAACTGGGCCTGTCGCGCAACTCCCTGCGCGAGGCGGTCAAGGCGCTGTCCCTGCTGAACATCCTCGACGTGCGGCAGGGCGACGGGACGTACGTCTCCAGCCTCGAACCGCCGCTGCTGCTCGAAGCGGTGTCGTTCGTCCTCGACTTCCACCAGGACGACCAGGCGCTCCAGGCCCTGAAGGTACGGGGCATCCTGGAGCCGGCGGCGACCGCGCTGGCGGCGGAGCGCATCCCCGAGGAGGAGATCAGGGCGCTCGGGGAGCTCCTCGACCGGCTCGGCGACGCCCCCAGCCTGGAGGAACTCGTCGCAAGCGACCTGGAGTTCCACCGTCGCATCGCGACGGCCTCCGAGATTCCTCTGCTGTGCTCGCTCCTCGACAGCATCTCGGGTGTCACCGTGAGGGCGCGGCTGTGGCGGGGCATCACCGAGGAGGCGGCCGTGGCCCGGACTTTGTCCGAGCACCGGGCCATCCTTGACGCGCTCGCCGCACGGGACGCGCGGACGGCGGAGGCCTGGGCGACGATCCACATCTCCAATGTCGTCCGCTGGCTCGACAGCGTGCTGTGACCTGCCGTTCCGACGTCTTCCGCCGCCTCCGCCGCCCGTGACGCACGACGAGGGCGGGCGCCTCCCCCGGGAGCGCCCGCCCGTCGGCATGCCATTCGTGAGGCCGTGCGTCACGGCCTTCGCGCTGCCGCGCGTGATGCGTTCTCAAGGTCCGAGAAACATCCGATGTCTACTTGCCTCACCTCTCGCGAGCGCCGTATCGTTCTCGCTCAACCGGCCAATCACCCGATCTGTGCTGATGGTTGGGGCTGCTCCGCGTCGCTCGGGCAGATGAAGCCGAACACCGAGCAAGCAGCCCAGGTGTGAAAGGAACCCCGTTGTCCACTGACATCACGCGGGTCATCGCGATGGACACCTACGACATCCGTTTCCCGACCTCCCGCCAACTCGACGGGTCCGACGCGATGAACCCGGACCCCGACTACTCCGCCGCCTACCTCGTCCTGCGCACGAACGAGCCCGACGGCCCCACGGGACACGGCTTCACCTTCACCATCGGGCGTGGCAACGATGTCCAGGTCGCGGCGATCGAAGCGCTGCGCGCCCACGTCGTCGGCCGGTCCGTGGAGGACCTCTGCACCGACCCCGGCCTCGTCAGCCGGGCGCTGATCGGCGACAGCCAGCTCCGCTGGCTCGGGCCCGAGAAGGGCGTCATGCACATGGCCGTCGGGGCCGTGGTCAACGCCGTGTGGGACCTGGCCGCCAAGCGGCAGCGGAAGCCGCTGTGGAAACTGCTCGCCGACGCCGATCCCGAGTGGCTCGTCTCGCAGGTCGACTTCCGCTATATCACCGACGCCCTCACCCCCGAGGAGGCCCTGGAGCTCCTCCGGCGCGGCAAGGACGGCCGCGCCGAGCGCGAGAGCGTCCTGCGGGCCCAGGGCTACCCGGCGTACACCACCTCGCCCGGCTGGCTCGGCTACAGCGACGAGAAGCTCACCCGACTCGCCGAGGAGGCGGTGGCGGCGGGCTTCACCCAGATCAAGCTGAAGGTCGGCGCCGACCTCGCGGACGACGTCCGCCGCTGCCGGGCCGCCCGCGCCGCCGTCGGCGCGGACGTCCGCCTGGCGGTCGACGCCAACCAGCGGTGGAACGTCACCGAGGCCATCGAATGGACCCGGGCGCTCGCCGAGTTCGACCCGTACTGGATCGAGGAGCCGACCAGCCCGGACGACATCCTCGGGCACGCGCGCGTGCGGGCCGCCGTCGCCCCCGTCAAGGTGGCCACGGGCGAGCACGTACAGAACCGCATCGTGTTCAAACAGCTTCTCCAGGCGAACGCAGTCGACATCGTCCAGCTCGACGCGGCCAGGGTCGGCGGCGTGAACGAGAACCTCGCCATACTGCTCCTCGCCGCCAAGTTCGGCGTTCCCGTCTGCCCGCACGCCGGCGGGGTCGGACTGTGCGAACTGGTCCAGCACCTCGCGATGTTCGACTTCGTGGCGCTCAGCGGCACCACCGAGGACCGGGTCATCGAGTTCGTCGACCATCTCCACGAACACTTCGTCCACCCGGCCGTCATCCGCGAGGGCGCGTACACGACGCCCCTCGCCCCCGGCTTCTCGGCCGACATGCACGAGGCCTCCCTCACCACGTTCGCCTACCCCCACGGCCCGTTCTGGGCCGCCGATCTGGCCGGATCGCTCGCCGACGAAGCCACCGACGCATCCGCGGTGGAGGTGACCGCATGACCACGTACCCACTCGCCGGCCTCCGCGCCGTCGTGACCGGCGGCTCCTCCGGCATCGGTCTCGCCGTCGCCCGTCTGCTGGACGCGCAGGGCGCCTCCGTGGCCGTCCTCGACCTCGACCCGTCGGCCACCCCCGAGCCCCTCACCGGCCTCCGCGCGGACGTCGCCGACGACACCTCGGTACGCGAGGCCGTCGCCGCGGCCGCCGCTGCCCTCGGGGGCATCGACATCCTCGTCAACAACGCGGGCATCGGCGCCGCCGGCACCGTCGAGGACAACCCCGACGACCAGTGGCACGCTGTCCTCGACGTCAACCTCCTCGGCGTCGTCCGCACCACCCGCGCCGCCCTGCCCCACCTGCGCCGCTCGGAGCACGCCGCCGTCGTCAACATCTGCTCGATCGCCGCCACGGCGGGCCTGCAGCAGCGGGCCCTGTACTCGGCGAGCAAGGGGGCTGTCCTCTCCCTGACCCTCGCGATGGCGGCCGACCACGTGCGAGAGGGCATCCGGGTCAACTGCGTCAACCCGGGGACCGTGGATACCCCGTGGGTCGCCCGCCTGCTCGACGCGGCGACGGACCCGGAGGCCGAACGCGCGGCACTCAGCGCCCGCCAGCCCACCGGCCGGCTCGTCGGCGCCGACGAGGTCGCGGCGGCGGCCGTCTACCTCGCGTCCCCTGCGGCGGCCTCGGTGACGGGCACCGCCCTCGCCGTCGACGGCGGCATGGCGGGACTCCGACTCCGGTCGGCGGGAACATGAGCGCGGACAAGAGGGCCGCTGACCAGAGGACAGCGGACAAGAAGGCCGTGCACGAGCGGGCCACGGACGATGGGCCCGTGGAGACGAAGGCCGCGGACGAGCGGGCCGCGGACCAGCGCGCCCGGGACTACCGCGCCGCGGGCGAACCGGCTGCCGGCTCCCTTGCTGCGGACCCCGCGAGCCTCGCCCGCGCCGCCGCCCTCGCCCGCGTCCCCCTCGGCCGGACCACCGCCTGGATGACCCGTCTCGCCTTCGGCGCGGCCGGCATCGGCAACCTCTACCGCCCCGTCACCGACGAGGACGCGCACCACACCCTCGCGACCGCCTGGGACCGGGGGATCCGCTCCTTCGATACCGCACCCCACTACGGCCTCGGCCTGTCCGAACGACGGCTCGGCGCCTTCCTCCTGGAGCGGCCCCGCGACACGTACACCGTGTCGACGAAGGTGGGCCGCCTCCTCGTCCCCGACCCCGGCGCGACCGGCGACGACCTCGCCCATGGCTTCGCGGTCCCCGCCGCGTACCGCAGGGCCTGGGACTTCGGGGCGGACGGCATCCGGCGCGGCCTGGAGGCGAGCCTGGAGCGGCTCGGGCTCGACCGCGTCGACATCGTGTACCTGCACGATCCCGACGACCATGCCGACCAGGCGCTGCGCGAGGCGTACCCCGCCCTGGACCGACTGCGGGCCGAGGGCGTCGTCCGTGCCATCGGCGTGGGCATGAACCAGACCGCGATCCCCACCCGCTTCGTCACCGAGACCGACATCGACGTCGTCCTGCTCGCCGGCCGCTACACCCTGCTCGACCGGAGCGGCCTCGCCGAACTTCTGCCGGCCGCACGGCGCCGTGGCGTCTCGATCGTCGCCGGAGGTGTGTTCAACTCGGGCCTCCTCGCCGATCCACGTCCTGGCGCCACGTACGACTACGCGGCCGCCCCGCCGGAGACCCTGGCCAGGGCCCTCCGGCTGCGGGAGATCTGCGAGCGCCACGGAGTGCCCCTGAGGGCCGCGGCGGCACGCTTCCCGCTGCGCCACCCCGCCGTCGCGGGCGTCCTCCTCGGTCTGCGCAGCGCTGCGGAGGCCACGGACGCCGCCGACATGCTGGCCCGTGAGATACCCGAGGCACTCTGGGACGAGCTGCGCCACGAGCACCGTATCCCCGGATTCGTTCCCTCCCGCGACGGCTGGTGAGGCGCCGATGAGGATCGGACTGTTCATCACCTGCCTCAACGACACGCTCTTCCCCGGCACCGGTCGCGCTGTCGTCACCGTCCTCGAACGGCTCGGCCACACCGTCGAGTTCCCGCGCGAGCAGAGCTGCTGCGCGCAGATGCACTTCAACACCGGCTACCGCCCCGAATCCCTCCCCATGGTGGCCCGCTTCGCCCGCGCCTTCGCCGGATACGACGCGATCGTGACGCCCTCCGCCTCCTGCGCGGCCATGATCCGCGACAACCACCTTGTCCTCGCCGAACAGCTCGGCGACGCCGCACTGCGGGACGCGGTGGCCGCGGTGATCCCCGCCGTCCACGAGCTGACCGAGTTCCTCGTCGACGTCCTCGGCGTCACCGACGTGGGCGCGGTGTTCCCGCATCGCGTGACCTACCACCCCACCTGTCACTCCCTGCGCGGAGTACGTCTGGGCGACCGGCCCCTGCGGCTGCTGCGCGCGGTCAAGGGCATCGACCTCGTCGACCTGCCCGCGGCCGACGCCTGCTGCGGCTTCGGCGGCACCTTCGCCGTCAAGAACGCCGACACCTCCACCGCCATCCTCGCCGACAAGATGACCACGGTCCTGGGCACCGGGGCCGAGGTCCTGTGTGCCGCCGACAACTCCTGCCTCATGCACATCGGTGGTGGCCTCAGCCGGTGGAACAGCGGCGTACGCACCCTGCATCTCGCGGAGATCCTGGCCGCCACGGAAGGAACGAGGTGACCGGCATGACCGAGGACACCGACCACGACGGCCGGGTCTGGCTCGGCACCCCCGCCTTCCCCGAGGCCGCCCGCACCGCCCTGGCCGACACCCGGCTGCGCCACAACCTCCGGCACGCCACGACCACCATCCGCACGAAGCGCCTCGACGCGACTGGGGAGGTACCGCACTGGGAGGAGCTCCGGGAGGCCGGCGCCGCCATCAAGCGCCGCACCGCACGCCATCTCGCCGACTACCTGCAGCAGTTGGAGACCAGCGTCACCGCGGCCGGCGGCACGGTCCACTGGGCGGCCGACGCCGCCGACGCGAACCGCATCGTCGAAAGCCTCGTCCGCGCCGCCGGCGGCCTGGACACCGAGCGGAACGAGGTCGTCAAGGTCAAGTCGATGGCCACCCAGGAGATCGGGCTCAACGAGGCACTCGCGGCCGCCGGCATCACCGCGTACGAGACCGACCTGGCGGAACTCATCGTGCAGCTCGGCGAGGACCGGCCCTCCCACATCCTCGTCCCGGCGATCCACCGCAACCGGGCGGAGATTCGGGAGATCTTCGCGGAGCGGATGGGGGAGTGGGGACGGGCGGCGCCCGACGACCTCACCGACGACCCGAAGGCGCTCGCCGAGGCGGCGCGACTGCACCTGAGGGAGAAGTTCCTCACCACGCGAGTGGCGATCTCGGGGGCGAACTTCGCCGCTGCCGACACCGGCACCATCGCGGTCGTCGAGTCCGAGGGGAACGGAAGGATGTGCCTGACCCTGCCGGAGACCCTGATCACCGTCATGGGCATCGAGAAGGTCGTGCCGACCTTCACCGACCTGGAGGTATTCCTCCAGCTGCTACCCCGCAGTTCGACCGGCGAGCGCATGAACCCGTACACCTCGCTCTGGACCGGAGTGACGCCCGGCGACGGCCCCCGGGACTTCCATCTGATCCTGTTGGACAACGGCCGCACCGATGTCCTCAAGGACACCGTCGGCCGGCAGGCCCTCGCCTGCATCCGCTGCTCGGCCTGCCTCAACGTCTGCCCCGTGTACGAGCGGACGGGCGGCCACGCCTATGGCTCGGTCTACCCCGGCCCGATCGGAGCGGTGCTCACCCCCCAGCTGGCCGGGGTGCGGCGGGCGGCGTCGCTGCCCTTCGCCTCCACCCTGTGCGGTGCCTGCTACGAGGCCTGCCCGGTGAAGATCGACATCCCGGAGATCCTGGTCCATCTGCGGGCGAAGGCCGTCGAGGCGAAGCGCGACGGCCGGGCGCTGCCGACACCGGAGGCGCTCGCCATGAAGGCGGCGTCCACCGTCCTCGACTCGCCCATGCTCCTGGCCGTCGCGCAGCGCGCGGGGGCGGCCGGCGGCCGGCTGCTGGGCGGCCGCGGCGGACGGATCCGGCGCCTGCCCGGCCCGCTCGGCGCCTGGTCCGCCACACGGGACGCGCCGACACCGCCACGGGAGTCGTTCCGCACATGGTGGCGCGCGCACCGGGAGGAGCGATGAAGAGCGGCGGCACGGACGGCAGTGCCGGGGAGGACCGCCCCGCCACGGACAGCCGGTCCGCCGTGCTCGCCCGTGTCCGGACCGCGTTGAGCGACGTTCCGAGCGACGAGACCCCTGATGACGTACCCGTTCCGCGGTCCTACCGCCGTACGGTCGCGCCCGGCGATATCGTCGGGCTGTTCGCCGCACGCGTCGCCGACTACCGGGCGACCGTGGTGCGTTGCGCACCGGAGGACGTGTCGGGGACCGTGGCCGCCCTCCTCGAACGCCGAGGAGCGCGGCGGGTCGTCGTGCCCGACGGCTTCCCGCCCGAGTTCCTGACGCGTACCGACGCGGACCTGGTGGGCGACCGTCCGCCCCTGAGCGTGCACCGACTCGCTTCTGTGGACGGCATATTGACCACCGCGACCGTCGCCGTCGCGGAGACCGGGACGATCGTGCTCGACACGGGCCCGGGTCAAGGGCGTCGCGCCCTTTCCCTGGTTCCGGACTACCACCTCTGCGTGGTGCGCGCGGAGCAGGTCGTCCCGGACGTACCGGAGGCACTCGCCGGCCTGGAGCCCCACAGGCCCCTCACCTTCATCTCGGGCCCCTCAGCGACCTCCGACATCGAACTGCAACGCGTCGAAGGCGTCCACGGCCCCCGCACCCTCGACGTCGTCCTGGTCGTCGCCGACAGCTCTGGAGCGAACCCATGAGAATCGCCCTGCACACCCGGGTCCGCGCGGACCGTATCGCCGCCTACGAGGAAGCGCACCGTGAGGTCCCCGCCGAGCTGACCCGGGCGATCCGGGCCGCCGGCTGTACGTCCTGGACGATCTGGCGCAGCGGCACCGACCTCTTCCATCTGCTCGACTGCGAGGACTACGCCCGCCTCCTCGCCGAACTGGAGAAGCTGCCGGTCAACGTGGCGTGGCAGGCCCGGATGGCCGAACTCCTCGAGGTCGTGCACGACTACTCCGGTGACGGCGCGGACGCGGGACTGCCCGTGGTGTGGGAGCTGTGAGCGGGACCGGGGGCGCAGCGGCCGGCGAGTCGGAGTACGCGACGAAGGGCGCCACGGAGAACGCAACAGAGAACGCCACGGTGGGCGCTCTCCCCACGGCGATCGCCCACGACGGCCCCTACGTCGTCGACGCGCACCACCACCTCTGGGACCTCTCCGTCCGCGACCAGGACTGGATCACCGGACCCGCCCTCGCGCCCCTGCGCCGCACCTTCACGGAGCGCGACCTGAGCGCGGAGACGGCCGCTGCGGGGGTGACGGCCACCGTCCTCGTCCAGACGGTCACCGTCGCCGAGGAGACACCCGAGATGCTGGCCACCGCCCGCGACAGCGACCTGATCGCCGGTGTCGTCGGCTGGACCGACCTGACGTCCCCCGAGACCGCCGCCACCCTGGCCACACTGCGCGCCCTGCCGGGTGGCCGGCACCTCGTGGGAATCCGCCACCAGGTCCAGTCGGAACCGGACCCCGCTTGGCTGCTCCGTCCCGCCGTCCGCCGCGGCCTCACCGCCGTGGCCGACGCCGGGCTCGCGTACGACCTGGTGATCCTCCCGCACCAGCTGCCGGCCGCGACGACGGCCGCGAGAGACCTGCCCGAGCTGACCTTCGTCCTCGATCACGCGGCGAAACCACACGTGGCGAGCGGAGAACTCGAACCGTGGGCGACCGACCTGCGCGCCTTCGCAGCCCTCCCGAACACGGTCGGCAAGCTCTCCGGCCTGCACACCGAGGCCGACTGGCATGGCTGGACCGTGCGGGACCTGCGGCCGTACGCGGACACCCTGCTCAACGCCTTCGGCCCGAGCCGCCTGATGTTCGGCTCCGACTGGCCGGTGTGCACGCTGGCGGTGTCGTACGGCCGGACGCTCGCCACCGCGGAGAAGCTCACGGAGGCGCTCAGCCCCGGCGAACGGGCCGCGGTCTTCGGCGGCACGGCGGTGGAGACGTACCGGCTGGGGGAGCGGACCGCTCATCGGGCGGGCCGATGGGCGGTCACGTAGGGTCGAAGTGCCGCTACGAGAGCGGCGGTGGTACGACGAGGGGCGGCGTTCAGCCGGTCCAGCACCGGCTTGACGCGGAGCCGTTCCAGACCGCGGTCGAGGGCTATGCCCTCGACCGCGCGAAGGCCGACATCAAGGCCCAGACCAAGGAGAAGACAGCCGCCGTCAAGAACCAGGCAGTCGAGAAGGCAGCGCTGCTCTCCGAGCAGATCCGCCAGAAGGCTGGGCAGGCCGCCCACGCGGTGAAGGACAAGACCCCGGACCCGATCCTGGAGAAGACCGTGCAGGCGGCAGCGCAGGTGCGGGGGAGTGCGGCCAAGGCGGGCCAGTACGTGGCGGACAAGGCGCCCAACCCGCTCCCGCAGAAAGTCGGCCAAGCAGCGACGGCCGCACGCGCCAATCGCACCACGCTCCTGGTGGTCGGAGCCGCTGCAGCCGTCGTCCTGTTGGTCCGCCGCGGCCGGGGACGCCGCCGATGAAGGCATCCAAGATCGTCCACAAGCCCGTGGGGAAGGCCCTGGGCGTCCTCAGCGGCGTGGTCGCAGGCGCCGCCTTCAAGCAGGCGTGGAAGATCATCGAAGGCGAGGGTGATGCTCCTGACGCCACCGACGAGGACCGGACCTGGAAGCAGATCCTGCTTGCTGCAGCCATCCAGGGGGCGATCTTCGCCGTGGTAAAGGCCTCGGTCGACCGGTCGGGGGCTGAAGCGATACGTCGTGTGACGGGCACCTGGCCGGACTGACCGGCCGCGTTGCCGGCCATGTCCCCGAGGTGGTCGGCAACGCGCGCCCGTCGCAGACGTACCCATGCCCGACGACGTTCTTTCGCTTCGAGCCGGGTGACAGCCTTCTCACGGGTCCGGGGCTGCGAGTGCTCGAGCATCATGCCGCAAGAGGGCGGCTGCGCCAGGGTGGCCGGTTTCACCCGATTGGCCGGGTGCGACCGTATCCCGGCGAACGGCTTTCCGTCCGGAGGCCGCGAGCGGAAACGGTCGGCCACGGACACCTTCCAAGGAGTCAGATCATCAGCAGGAGCCGCGTGTGCGGGACGAGCTTCCGGTTCACGCTGGTGCTCTGCACGAAGATGGTGAAGTCGGCGTTGTGGTCGGGTTTGACGCGCGTCTCCACATCCGGAAGCCCGATCAGAGCTCGGGCTTCCGGCCCGGTGTAGACCCGGTCCGTCGTCTTCTCCAGTACCGCGATCTGCTTCTGTGCCTGGATCTTCTCCGGCTTGCTCAGCTGGTAGAACGCGCAACCGGTGCGGTAGGTGTGCCCGGACTCAATGACCCAGTCCCTGATCGCCACGTCCCGGGCCACCGGGATGACCTGGTACTCCGAGGGCTTCACCGGGGTGAGGCCGGCCGCCTCGATGGTGTCCTTGTTGACCGCTTCCGCCCCCGTGGAGAACACCGCCCGCGAACCGCGGATACCCTGCGCGCGGCCCACCATGAACTTCTCGGTGGCCTGCTGGATGACATGTCCGGCCTCCTCCAGGCCCTGCGTGCTGGTGGCGTCCCAGATGGCGATGTTCTCCTTGGGGAAACCGCACTGCATGGCCTCACGCCGGCCCATCTGGTCCGGCACGAGAACGGCCAGGGTCCAGTTGTCCTCCTGTGTCGCGATCATCTGGGCGACGGCCGCGACGAGCTCGCGCGGGTTCCGGGCGGGGGCACCGGGGCAGCGGTGGCTCGCGTTCTCCTGCCCGTCGGTGAGCACGAACGTCAGGAAGCTGTGGTCCCCGTACAGCTGAGCGGTCTGTGCCAGCTCCCGCTGCGACTTCAGCGAGGCCGCCAGCAGCGCCGTCATTCCACCGACCCGGTACAGCTGCTTCAGCGACGGCATCCGCAGCACGTCCTTGTCGTAGATGACGCACTCCACCGTGTCGGCGAAGACGTACACCGTGACGCGGGTCTCCTGGTCCAGTTCCCTCGACCGCCGGGCAAGGTACGCGATCTGCTGGTCGGCGACTTCGACGACCTTGCGGCTGAGATGCGACATCGAAGAACTGGCATCCAGCACAAGAGCGACGTGGTTGATGTAATTCTGGGCACCGGACATGACAACTCCCCCTCGTTTCCATCTCGGTGCACCTACCGTCTCACCCACCACTGACAACCGATCGCGACTCCCGACCCGACCGGGCAAGGACCGGTTGCCCAGGCCGCCCGACGACACCGGCTCCCGATCCGCGGCCGTGCTGTTCACGCAGGCCACGTGCCCAACGACCGAGCCAGTCGGTCACTTTGATCCCGAGTGATGCCCGGGGCGATGGTGGTCCCGCACCGCGGGCTCATGAACCCGTCGCAGTGCAGGATGCCCCTGAAGGGTTCCTGGCTGCCCGAGAGCGGGGAGGCAGCAGCGAGCGCCCACTCAGCCGGCTCCCACAAGGGATGGTCGGTGAGAAGCGCTCCCGCGAGATGCGGTGCCAGCGCCGCGGGGACGCCCCCGAGCACCAACGCGTTGCCGAGGACGTCCCTGGCGACCTCGGGTAGATCGCGGTCACCGAGAGCGGGAAGCAGCAGCAGGAGGCGGGCGTACGAGGAGTGGACCCCCGGGACCTCGAGGTCGGGTGTGCGCGCGATGTGGTGGAGCTCCCGCCAGGAGAGTCCCGGGCCGGCCTGGTGGCCGCCCACGGTGGCCAGGTGGCCGTGCCTGCCCCACGCGGGATGGGTGATGAGATACTCCGTTGCCGGGTCATCGGGCATGTTGCAGCCGAGGACCGTCACGGAGTGACGACCCGCGAACGGGATCCGGAACACAGGCCACCGGTCCTCGTCGCTCAGCGCCTCCCAGGCCGCATCGGCATCGGCCCCGTCGACACCGAACCACTCCGGAGTGGTGTCGTCGTCCTCCTCCGTCCGGCTCAGCCACATCAGGTAAGCCGCCCAGAACCCCGGCATCGCCAGCAGCTCTTCCCCGGCTACGACCGGAGCGTTCTCGAATCCCTCTATCAGCACAGGCGGAGGATCTCACCCGCCCATGACAGCGGGGGTGCCGGACCGGAGGCCGATTCCGGCGGTAGGCCCGGCTGTCAGACCCCGGCCCTACGCTCCCACTATGAGCGTTTCTCTCTACTACAGCGCCCGCCGTACGACTCCGATGACGGACGCTGAGTCGGCTTCCGTCGCGCGCGTCGTCGCCGCCCACATGGCGTCGTTCCCGTACGAAGACGAGGAATCCCTGTACCTGTACGACACCGCCCCGCCGGAGTGCGAAGAGCTCGTCGCCGGGTCCACCAAGATGCCGCACAAACCCGGCCGCCTGTTGCCGGTGATCGCCCATGTGCTCGACTCCGTAACGGCGTTGCGCCGTACCTTGCCGGGCGCCGAGTGGCGCGTACACCTGGACGACCTCGACGTCCCGTGGGACGAGGCCGAGGGGTACTCCCTGCCTGGCATGCGCGACGCGGACCTGATCGCGGAGCTCTCGGCCGTGGACGACGGGGACGGCGCGGCGAGATGAGGGATCCCCGCCGGTCAAAGCCACCGCCTCCAGTGCCGCAACCCGCCTGCCCCGCCACTGACTCGCTCGCGCCCATATGCACGTCGGGCGGACTGCTCGCATGAACCCGACACCCTGCGGTCGGCAGGGTCGTGAACCGATCGCCAACCACTCCTCGCCGGCCGTGCCGAAGGGGAGGGGGATCTCCGGTTCGTGACCGTCCCGTCGTCGGCATCGGCACGGAGATCCTCCGCTGGCGAGGCACTGACGAAGCCTCGGCCAGTCCTTGAACGCTACGACGTGGCCGTGTTCTCCCACTCGTGATCGCCGCTTCGCTACGTCAAGCGGAGGTCGCCGACGAGGCCAGTGAGCCATTTCCAACCTGACGGCGGTAGCCGGGTGTTGTGCCTGAGCGTTCGGCTCGCGGTGGTGCTTCGTCAGTCAGGTCGCGCTTTGGAACGGCAGGTGGAGCCGCGTCAGATCGGCGTCTTCATCCGCTGCCGGTTCCCGGCTGAGCAGTGGGCGGAAGCCCTTCCGCTCGGAGCTGACCTCCTCGGAGACGCGCCGATGTTCACCTACGTTGCCAACTGCGTCCGGACGAAGCCAGCCACGGTGGAATCGACCTGGGCGATCGATCCCGATCATGACAGGATGACGGTTCAGGACAGGGGAGGGGGCGGTATGGGGCTGGACTACAGCTATGAGATCTTCATGCCCTCTCGGAACGTTGCGAGAGCACTGACCCGGCTGGCCGAGCTCGCCCCCCAAGGCCGCGAGACGCCGCCGCTCCCGGTGACCCTGCCGGGCGGAGAGCAGTTGATCGTGCCGTTCACCTCGAAGTTCAAGAGCGAACCGGTCGACTGTTCAGCAGGCGGCTCGCTCGAACTGGACACCTCGATCGTCGTCGGCGTCGACGACGCGGTGCGCGAGTTCTTCCTCCGCGATTCCGACAGGGTCGACGAGCAGGGACGGGTGTCGGTCGGGTACATCTACCTGACAGTCAGGTTCTCCCCCGCGTGGCACCCGAACTTCGCGTCGCTGCAGTTTACAGCCGCTACCTCGAGCATGAGCCGTATGTTCGTGCAGTCCGCGAGCGTCAGGAAGGTGTTCACCGACCTCACCGCCACCACCGGTGGTGTGTGCTGCCTCCTCGACACCGAAACCAACATTTTCGACATCTGCTGGCTCAACAGCGAGACGTTCAGTGGTGAGACTGTTCCCGGCACGCGTTTCTCGCACTTCCACGATCTCGTCGCCGCCTGGTGCGAGCCGGTGGAGTAGAACGGGGACGACGCCCGCACGGGATACGGCGCACCTGCCCGGTCAACGCCCAACCGGCCAACTGAAGCGCGCAGTCACACGTGTTGGACGGAACTGCGGGACGACGAAGCACCTGGTAGACGGGTTCTCGACCAAGATCGCCCGCAGCTACCTGGAGCTTCGTGTGCTTGCCTACCCGTCATCGATCGACCTGTCCAGTCGCACCCTGCGGTACCTGACGGGGCGACTCGCTGTGTGGCAAGGGGAGAGCGGGACCCGGTGGCGGCGTCCGACCGCCGGCCGTCAGGCTCTGCTCGCCCTGGCCCATCTGCGCTGTGGTGACACCTACACCCAACTCGCCGCCGGGTTCGGTATCGGCATCGCGACCGCATACCGCTACATACACGAAGCCGTCGACGTGCTGGCCGCCCTCGCGCCCACCCTGGCCGAGGCGATGTGCATCGCGCGGACCAAGGCGTTCGTGATCCTGGACGGCACCCTGCTGCCGATCGACCGGATCGCCGCCGACACCCCGTACTACTCGGGCAAACACAAACGTCACGGCATGAACGCCCAAGTCCTCACCGGCCCGTTCGGCCGCCTGCTGTGGGCCTCGCCCGTCCTGCCCGGCTCCACCCACGACCTGACCGCCGCCCGCACCCACGGCATCGTCGAAGCACTCACCGACGCAGGCCTCAAGTGCTGGGCCGACAAGGCATACCAGGGCGCCGGCAGCTCCATCCGGGTGCCCTTCCGCAGCCGTCGCCTCAAACCATGGCAGCGCCGCCACAACAGCACGCACGCCAAGATCCGCTGCAGCACCAACCGCATCACAGCGATCGTCCAGGCGGTCCTCGTCCTTCACCACGCGTCAGCGTGAGGTTGGAAAAGGCTCAGTAACTCACTCACTGATGTGCGTGTGCGCCGGTCCCGAGTCGTAAGGGTCGAGGAACTCGTTCGCCGGGAGGTCGAGCGCATGCAGCTTGGAGAAGACCTCCATACCTGCGTGCACTTCCTTCGTAGCCGTCGGAGACCCGGTAGACCTGCACCATGTCGAGGACTTCGAAGTCGCTCTCCCCGGCGTACTCGGTCGACTCCCGCTCGGCCAGTTCGATGGCCTCGTCGAGGGACCGTGCCCGGAACAGTACGACGCGTTCCTCATAGGGCCGGCCTTCCCAGGTCAGCCATCGATAGAAGGTTCTGGCGCTGTACCACGCTTCTGGTATTTCGCCCGCGACGGTACGACCGTGCTTGCCGACGGCACACACATCAACACCAACCTTCTGCAACCCGCTTCAGTTTCCGGTCGTGCCGTCGAGCGTCTCGCGCAGGATGTCCAGGTGCCCGTTGTGCCGGGCCGTCTCCTCGGTGAGGTGAAGGAGGATCCAGCGCAGGTCAACATGGAGACCGTCGCGGATGGCCCGCTGGGCCCGCTTGCCCAGGTCGTTCCCGGCGACCAGTTCACGGTAGCGGGCGCTCTGTTCCGCGTATTCATCGAGCAACTGCGTGAGCGGGAAGTCGACGGCGATGCGCATCTCGCGGTCGGGGTCCTCATCGGTCCAGGGCCCCTGGTCCTCCTCGCCGAGAAAGACCGCCTGAAACCAGTAGTACTCGACCCAACGAAGGTGGTTGATGACTCCGCTCATGGTCATCAGCGGTGAGCCCGGAAGGAGCGCCCTGCGAGCGTTCTCCGCAGAGAGGCCAGCACACTTGGCGCGGGCGGTGTCGCGCGCGTAGTCGAGAAACGTGGTGAGCTGAGTGCGCTCGTCCCACGCAGGCGGCGTGTCGTCGATTCTGATCATCGGGCGAAGCTTCCCCGACCACCACGACCGATGTCGAGGCGTTTAGCGACGGGCCCAACTTGCTCCACCACGAGACAGCGACAGAACCGGTGCGCCGCCCGGCATGCCAACGCATCGTTCTGGGACTCACTCGTGTGCGACGGGATCGACGACGGGGACGTCGAGGCGGTGACCGACTTGCTCGGTCCGTCGAGGTGCTGGCGCGGGGCCGGGTGGCCGGCGAAGAGAGACCGCTTCTCGCACCGGGTGTGCGACCGCTATCGCCGCGGGTCGAAGGGTATCCCGCTCGCTGAGCAGGGGTTGGTGATCAGAATTCGTGAGCGCTGACGCTTCCCGGGGTCGCTGCCCCTCCCCCCAATCGAATGAAGCTGTCACTTTCTGTGACCGATCCCCAAGATCCGTGCCAGAACCTGAATCTTGTGAACAAAGCGAGGACGGTCTTGTGGCCGCCCTATTGATCAGAGACTCATTGGGTGCACTCGTCGAGGATGAAGTGGCGTATGGGCCGTCGAAGTTACCGCGCACGAAGCGGCTGCCGTTGTCGGCGGTGGAAGAACCAGCGGGTTTCGATGACGAGTCCAGTCTGATTCCTGGCTCGGAGGCCGCTGTTCTGGCGTCTTGAAGCTCAGAAGAAGCTCTGAACGTGGTTGAAGGCTCGCCGGAGCGGCAGTGTCGGCGCGATCGTGTGGGGGACGGCCGTCTGGCGGAACGGTATGTGAGACAGAGGGGGACATGGGATGACGCGGACGTTCCGGCGCGGAGGCGCGGACAGCGGCGGCGAGGAGCTGGACCTGTACCAGTACGCCTACCTTGCCGGCGGAGGTCTACGGGTCGCGGAGAGTGCGGTCGTATCCCTCACCGAGCGCGGGACGCTATCCCTGGGGGGCAGCCCGCCTGCGCGTCATCGGCGAGGAACGCCCCCGAACACCCAGTGGAGCTCGCCGTCATCGTCGCCTGCCCGCGTAGCAAGCCGGTTCGGGAGGTAGTCGAGGCCGTCAGACAATCCTCCGAGGTCAACGAACTCGCTCACCGCCTCATCTCGGGGGGCCTGGTCCGCCGCTGGCGACGAAAGCCCACCCGAGCCGGACGGCGATCTCTCGCGGCCGCGGCCTCGGCGGGACAGGTGCCCGCGTACGCGCTTCACGGCCCCGCCGCACTCGTTCCTGGCTCTGCCAGACGTGGGCCGCTCGGCGCCCACCCTGTACCTGACGACCTCGGGCGCACCCTGATCCGCATGGGCAAAGCCCTCGACGACGACCGCGGTCACGGCACTGACAGTGGTGCGGACGGAGGTGATTTCGGCGGAGGCGGTGGTGGCGGTGACTGACAGCGGTGACTGGCCCAATCTGTTCGTCACGCCGGGTGCTGGTCGAAGGCAGGCGGGTGGCCACCCCGGTTTCCCACCCGTGACTACCAGAACGAGCGGGCGGGCCAGGTCGTCGCAGGCCAGAAGAATTTTGCTTGTCAGACCGCCGCTACGACGTCCGAGCTCCGGGTTGCGGTGCCCCTTTTCGGGCGCCGGCTGCGTGCTGGTGTGCCCGGATGACGGCGTATCACCCGACCATCGTCCACCAGCCGAGATCACATAGACGACAGAACCTAGCAACTGGCCTCGGCGCCGCTGTTCACGTACGAGTCGATGCTGGCCGAGTAGCCGGCCCCGGTGGTGGGGTCGGGGCGGCTTCCGTGACCGGCCTCCGCGAGGCGCTCGGCGTTGAGGAAGACGATCGACAGGGCCATGCCCTCTCTGGTGAAGCACAGGTCGCCGGGCAAGGCTTCGGGGTCCGGATTCCATCCGTCCCGTACCGCCGCCGTCCGGTAGTGCGCGGTGACTTCGGCCTGTGTGCCGGGGAAGGTGTACGTCCGGCCGGCGTACACCATCACATCGCCGCTGTCCGCCCAGCAGCCGGCATCCACTTCCTCGAAACCCCGGGCGACGGCGGCCCCGTCGGGCCGGGAGTTGAGGATGTCGAGCGCCGCCGTCTCCTTCACCCGATCGTCGGTCCCCTCGCAGTCCTTGGCGAGTTCCAGCAGCGTGCAGCCCGTGAGCGTTGCGGCCGCGAGCACGGTCGCCATGAGCAGGGATATCAGGCGGGTAGTACCTGTCCTTAGGGGCAAAGCGGGCTCCGTGGTGCGGGCCGGGGCGGAGAGAGGGCGAGGGTGCCGGGCAAGAGATTCATCCGTGCCGGCTCCGGAGCGGGCACGCCCCAGTTCTATCAGCAGTCGTGACCTCGCTCCTGACGTGGGCGTGGCAATTTGACGAAAGGTCCGGCCGTGTATCAAAAGTGGGTTATGAACGCTGGATGATCACGGTTCAGGGGTCGTGGAGATCCTACGGACGAACAGCGGGCGAAGTTGGAATCGTTGTTGCCGAAAGCAATGCAGGCGGGGCGGCCGCTGGTCTGGCCGCGGCGGCGGCTGATCGACGGCATGTGGTTTCGGGTCGGGACCGGCGTTTCGTGGCGGACCGAACCTCGTGATCATGGGCTGGGCCGGCCGCGCGTCCGCCCCGATCGCGTCCGGGCCGACAAGGCGTACGTCTTCCGCAACCGCGCCTACCTCTGCCGGCGCGGGATCCGCCGCACCATCTCCGACAAGGCCGACAAGGCCGACCAGGCGCGTAACCGCAGGAAGCGAGGCTCTCACGGAGTGCGGGATCAACCGTCTGAAGAGACACCGCGCCGTCGCCACCCGGTACGACAAGCTCGCGGTCCGCTACGAGGCCACTGTCCTCGTAGCGGCCATCAACGAGTGGCTGTGATTGGCACGCTTCGCCCGCGGCAGTTCAGAGCTCGATGCCCAAGCCCGTCCAGGAATTCCTGGAACAGATCCTCCACGAACGGGGCGGACCGCTTCGACAGGACATCGGCGATCGCCTTGGGCGTGGGGGTCAGGCCAGCCGCTCGTGCCCAGGCCACAGCACGCTCCGTAGCTACCTCCGGCCCCGGGAACCAATCGTCGACGGATTGGCCGTCCTCCGCCATGTAGGCGGACGTAGCTGTCCGATCCAGACATGCGCGCCACGTTTCCTGGTCCCTGGTTCGGCCTTCCAGAACAAGGCAGTCACTGTCCATGACGAATCCGGCAAGGACCGGGTGGCCAGTGACTTCCACCAGCTCGATGAGGCTCCCCTCATCGATCGAGGTCTGCCCTTCCAACGACCAGAGCCGCCAGTCATCGGCGCGCTCCTGGAGCAGCTCCATGTGTACCCCGTCAGTGAAGGCTGCTGCCTTACTCAGCGGATGCCGATGGCGGACGACGGTAGGGGAACCCCAGTCCCCCTTCAACGCCACACCTGGAAGTCGTTTGCCGCGTGCGGCTTTGAGCAGGTGGGCGAACCTGGCTGTTGCGGTGGTGCGGGGTATCAGAGGTGCCCGTCCAGGAGCTCTCGGATCTCGGTGGTGGTCATGGGGCCTGCGCCCTGCGCCACGGCTTCTCCGTTCTTCAGCAGGACGTAGGACGGGGCACCCGTGATGCCGTATCGCTGGGTCGCGTCCGGGCAGCGCGTAATGTCGGCGCGGACGGTGGTCAGGCGGTCGACGTACTCGTCGGCGATGCCACCCACGATGAGGTCCATTGCCCGGCACGGTTCGATTGCCTTGGGCCATGTGCCGGTGAAGTAGGCGAGGACAGGGACGTTGCTCATTTTGAGGATGAAATCGAACTCTGCGTCCTCACGGGGTTGGTGAACCCGCTTCGCCATGAAAGCTCCTGATCTTGTGTTCCGTGTTCCGTGTTTCGTTCGACATCATCTCCCGTGCGGCCGTGACCCGGGTCGGCGGCTCTCGGTGTGGCTACGCCAGGCTGGGGTTGCGGCCTACAGGACTGCCAAGGCCGCGTGACCGGCGGACGGGCGGACGGGCGGGCCGACGGACCGGCGCGGGTTCCCCTCGGGCCGTCACCTGTTCACCCACGACCCCGAGACGCACGAAGGGACGAGCGTCCAGGTTGCGCGCCAGCCGGTACACCAGCCGGGGGAGGGAAGGGGAGTGCTTTGCATGTGCGCGCACGGTCCAGTTCACGTTCACCTCCACTCGGCCGGCCTGGAGCGTCCTGAGGCGGGTCCCGCGCGGGTGACCTGGCCGGGCATCTGGCGGAGTCGGTGCCGGCCTGGGCGCCATGGTCTGGCGGTACGGCGCACAGTGGGGGATGTGGATGTCGAGCAGATCGCCGAGGAGCTGTACGCGCTGAAGCCGACGGAGTTCGTCGCGTCACGGGATGCGTACGTCGCCGAGGCCCGCAAGGTGAAGGATTCCGCGGCGGCGAAGGCGGTCGCCGCACTGCGCCGACCTGCGCTCGCGGCATGGGCCGCGAATCTCCTGGCTCGTCAGCGGCCCGAGGAGGCCGCACAGTTCCTGGCGCTGGGGGAGACGCTTCGCGTAGCCCACCGGACGCTCGACGCCGAGCAACTGCGTACGGCGAGCCGGCGGAAGAGCCAGCTCATCACCGCGCTCGCCCACAACGCCGCCGCCCTGGCCCAGGAGGCGGGTCAGCCGGTGAGCGACACGGTGCTGCGCGAGATCGAGCAGAGCCTCCACGGCGTGCTCGCCGACCCGGATGTCGCCGAGGAGTGGTCGAAGGGCCGGCTCGTGAAGGTGCCGGAGGCCGCGGTTGACTTCGCTGTGGTCGCTCCGGAGGCGGCTCCTTCCCGCCCGGCGCCGGACGAACGGCGCGCGCCGAACACGAAGTCCGGACGCGGGACGGAGCGGCTCCGCGACCTCGAGCGAGCCCGTACGGCGGCGGAGGAAGCCAATGGCGAGGTGGCCCGGTGCGAGCAGGAGCTCGGCGAGGCGCGGGACGTTCAGGGGCGCGTGGCGGCGAAGGCCGAGGAGGCTGCCGAGCGGGTTCGCAGCCTGGAGCACGAACTCCAGGCGGCCCGGCAGGCGGTGACCGAGACCGGAGCCGCCGTGGCGGAGGCCCGTGGGGCGGTGAGGGCAGCGGAGCGCGCCCTGGAGGAGGCGCGGGGGGTTGCCGAGCGAGCCACTCGTGCAGTGGAGCGACTGGAAGAACAGGGTGAACCGTAGGAGCGGAGCGCTGGCAACAACCCGACGCGTCCCCTGCATTCCGGAGCGCGTCCCCTGCACTCCGGAGCCGGGTGACCCCGCCCGACTGCCGCCTGAGGCATCGCGTACGCGCCCTGGAGGATGACGTCGAAGCGTGAGGGTCTACCCATGGATTGTGATGTGGATCACTCTGTCGAGATCTGCGTGACCGTGAAGTGCGGCCGCCTGCGAAGTCACGGGCGCCCCCTCTACCCGTTTCCCCAGGTGGGGGGTCTAGCCCTCAGCGATCATCGGATAACTCCATGGAGTGGTCTACGCCTTTGAGTGATCACATGGTCGCTACCGGTCAAAAATGGTGAGTCCTCAGTACGCGTTTGGCCGTGCTGATTCGAAAAGCTGCGGTTGAGGGCGCCGAGCTCTCCGGCGCCTCTGGAAGGGGGGAGGTGTCGCGTCATGACCCCAAGGAACAGGAACCGTGACCGTTCACGATCTTCACATCGCGCTGGTGTTAGTCACCGCCCTGCGCGTCTTCGCTCCCGACGCGCGCGCCCTGACACGGCGCTTGCTGAGCGCCGGGGTACGGATCGGTGCAGCCGAACTTCTGGCCGAGGATCAGGAAGTCGGCGCCACCTCCGCGGTGCCGCCACCCGTCTCCCGCCGCGGGGAGGTGTGAAACCCATGAGCAGCATGCTGCCGCCCGAGGAGCCGGACACGCCCAGCGGGACGCAGGACGCTCAGCCCGGGACCGGCCTCCGGGTAGAGCGTCATTTCCTGGAGGAACTCCACCACCTTGAGGGCATCGAGTACGAGATGACACCGGACCAGGAGGCGTTCTACGACCTCTACGCCCGCCCGCACCTGCGCTACGCCCACACCATGCTCGGCGACAAACAGGCCGCCAAGGCGGTGGTGCGCCGCTGCTACTCCCACCTCACCTTGAACTGGGCGAACGTCCTCAAGGAGGAGGCCCCCGAGGCGTACGCCTGGAAGCTGCTCAAGCAGCGGGTGGAGACCCACCTGCGGCTGACGGGCCAGCCCTCGAAGATGGTGCAGACGGCCGCCTTCGAGCAGGCCGCCCGCGCCACCCTGGAAGTGATACGGCGCCAGTTCGCGGTGATGGAGTCCGCCCTCGGCCTCTACACCGCCATAGCCGGCCTGCCCGAGCGGCAGTTCGACGTCGTCGTCATGCACTACGTCCTGGGCTATTCCTCGGCCCGGGTCGCCAGCATCATGGGCATCAAACCCGACACCGTCCGCTCACACCGGCGTCTGGCCCGTGAACGCATCGCCATCAAGCTCGGTCTGTCCCTGGAACCGGCTGCCGACGAGATCGAGAAGGAGTAACACGTGCGCAGCATCCATGACGTCCTGGCCGGTGCCGAATGCCCCGACCCGTTCACCGACGAGGACCTCGCGGACCTCAAACAGGAGATCGTCCGCGACGTCACCGCGACCCTGATGTTCGGCTCTCGGCCCGCACCGGCCGGCCACTTCCCCACCCTGCACGACCAGGCCGACCGCAGGCTCACCACCCTCTCCGCCCACCTCCTACGCCACCGTGACGCGGCCGAACGCGTGGCCCAGCTTGCCCACGAGGGCATCGACGACGACGGAGCGCTGCGCTTCGCCTGCCTGCTCTTCCTCGTCGACGAGCGCGAGGGCGCGAGGTTCTGGTGGGGATTCGCCGCCGGCGCCGGCAACGCCGTCGCCGCCCAGTGCCTGCACCTCTACCACCTGGCCCGCGGCGAACTGCGCGACGCCGACCACTGGGCCCTGCAGGCGGCCACCGCGGAGAGCCCCGTCGTCCCCCGCACACCCGCCCGCCGCTCACCAGCCCGGCACGAAGCCCTACGCGCCGCCGTACAGCGGCTCAAGGTCGACGCCGTCGAGGAATCCGGCCACAGCCGGGTCCTGCGCCCCGCCCAGCACCTGGCGGACCGGATCGAAGAACTAGCCGACGCCTTGTAGACCCACCAGACCAGGGATTCCTGGCGCAAGGTCCTGGCCCCGCCCACCGGGCAGTGGTAGTTCTGCCAGATCCTCGTAGCGGCCATGTAGCGGCCGCCGGCGGGGGAGCGGGGCGCGCCAGGAGGCCCCGGGCCGTCCCTCACGGGCCGGCCCGGGGCCAGCCCCTTCTCGCCTCGCGTGCAGCTCGCGTACGACGTCGGCAGCGCGCCGATCGTCCAGCTCGCGGTGCTGTGGGTGACGAAGGTGCGCCGCCGTTCCCGTACCGCGTCAAAGGCCCTTGCGTAGCAGGCCGTTGCGTCGGCAGGCGGAGTCAGACCGAAAGCCCCACCGAGGGCCGTGGGAAGGCCCGCCCTAATCCCCAGCCCACTCCTTACCGGGGCCACCTGACCGACCCTGCACTGTGGCGGGATGCGACGCTCCGACGTGAACGGTTGGCCACCGGCCGCTCCTTTGCTGTCCTCCACAGCGCCCGGGGGATCAGGAACGAGGGGAGCCGCACCATCCGGCCAGCTGCGGCAACAGCCTCCGGTTTGTGGTGGCCGTCGAGGAGGAAGCGGACCTGGCCGGCATGCTGATCGCCGCGGCCTGGTACTGGTACTCCTCCGCAATCCGTTCGGCTTCGGCTTCACGGACACGCCAGTGTTCATCGCCGCCCCGGCCACCCCCTTGCGGACGTCAGCTGGGATGCCGGTAGCGTCCGTTCCGTGATCGCTGCCGATTCCCCCGATGCCCTCGTCCGACTCTGTCCGCCGCCGGTCGAACCGCCGCCCGCGGTGGACTGGGCCCGGGCAGAGCGCGCCATGGGTACGGCTCTGCCCAGTGACTACAAGCGGCTCGTCGAGACATACGGCGACGGCATCTTCGACGACACGATCTGGCTGCTCGTCCCCGACTCCGCCTACAGCGAATGTGACCTGCACGCGCAGACGACGGAACGGGATGAGATCTTGGCAGGCCTGTGGGAGTTCGAGGCGAAGCCCGCCGGTCTGCTGGAGATGGGGGCGCGGGTCCTGCCGTGGGCATTCGAGGAGGGCACCGGGGCGTTCCTGTACTGGCTGGCGAGGCCCGGCCGGCATCCCGACGAATGGACCGTGCTCTACAACGAGGGGCGTGGCCCCTTGTGGGAGCACCACGACATGGGGTGCTCGGCCTTCTTGCTGGCGGTGCTCAACGGAACGGCGGAGACGGAGTACTTCGGCTCTCTCTACGACGTGCTGAAGCAGACGGAGCACCGCTTCGCGACGGCCGACGAGACTCTGGGAACGCCGAGCCGCTGACGCCGTCCGAGCGCCGTCGCCTGGTCAGTCCGGCCAGCAGCGGCGCTGATCGCAGCTGTGGCGCTCGTACTGTCGACGGTACTTCCGTGTGACCGCGGGCGATGAGCCGCCCGACTCCGAGCCTGGCGGAAGGCTCTGAGCGACTTCCGCGGCATGGCTCACCACGAGGGAGACCTGCGGCCGGTCCGCAGCGGCGATCGGCTGTTGATGGGACCTGGCACTGGAAGCTCCCGGCCGTTCTGGTCTCGTCCGACGCAGATGCGGACATCGACTGGAACGTCTCGGTGGACTCCACCGTCGAATGGGCTCACCAGCACACGCCGCCGAAGCACTCAAAAGGTCACGTCCGCTGGAGTGGTGTATCGACGGCCACTCGGTGATCTCGTTTTGAGGCTATGCGGTGAGTTCGGTGGGCAGGACGGTTTCGTCGGT
>NZ_JBSGTX010000059.1:0-52412 GCF_053607625.1 Streptomyces sp. NPDC055103 | reverse complement strand
GAGTGTCCGGGGAGGGAAAGCTGCCAGTTGAGGATGCGTGCGGCATCGGAGTCGAGGCGCGGATGCCGGATGATGTCGTTGGTGAGCTGGGTGAAGTCGCGTTCGGGCGCGATAAAGTTGCGGTAGATCACGGTGGAGTCGCATTCCACTAGTGGTTCAGGCCCTCGACGATGGGTGCAACCATCGCGGGGGCCGTTTTGTTGCGAACGTACCGCACGGCATATGCCCGGGACGACACGCAGAGTGAAGACCGCCCGTACGAGTGAAGTGCGCTGCGGATTCGTACAGTTGCCCGCCAGGGAGGCCGCGTCTCCGAGTTGACTGGGGGTGGGCCTGCTGCGTGGGCTTCTGGTGGGACCGCCCTCTTTCCGAGAGTCGCACCTTCCGTCACCGCGTCAAGGGCGAGTCGGCGAAGCCGATGGCCTACGGCCACCCTTGACCCGGCGACGGAAGCCGCGCAACAACGCTCGGAGGGCGGTCCGGGGGCCGGGGTCACGCCCCCCGGCCGCCACCCTCGGAACGAGGGCGGCCGCACCAGAAGCCCGCCAGAGACGTTCACCCCCAGAGCCTCGCGCCGACTGCCGCCGCCCTGCCCTGTCCGTCGGGCTACGGGGTGCGCAGCCACAGGGCGGCGCCGAGCGCGCCCACGGCGACCGCGATCAGGAAGAGGGCCGCGCGGGCGAGGTGCTGATGATGCGCACGGCCCCGCGCGGGGTCAGGCTCGCGCGTTCCTCCGGGCTTGCCGACCAGCAATGTTCGACCGCCGCTTCCCAGAGGTATCCGCTGGGGCGCACCAGGGTGAGCAGATTCCCGTGTACGTCCCGTACTTGCCCGGTGAGCGCCCGCTGCGCGTCGGTCACGACGTCGCCGACGCGGTACCTCACGGGGTGGGCCGGGCGGTGCGGAGGAGGGCGGTCAGCCGCTTGGCGCCGCCGAGGCTGACGACACCGAGTCCGTACCGGTGGACGTCGCCACCGGGCGCACGCGTCACGTCGCGGTAGAGGCCGTTGGTGGGGAGCCCGGCGGTGTCCATGGCGGCCTTGAGGTCGCGGTACACGCGGGCGGCCTCGGGCTCGGTGACGGGGCGGATGGGGGGTGTGGTGAGGGGCGTACGCATGGAGGGCTCACTTTCTGATGGATCTCCTCCGGGATGTCTCCACGATGGCGCGGACAGTCCTACTCTCACCAGGAGTTGGGTTTCCGAAGGGGATCAGGAAACGAGGCATATGCCAGCCGAGAAAGAGATCGACCCGAGCGAGAGCTTGGAGAGCTTCATCGCGGACATGGTCCGGGACGCGCGCAAGCGGCACGGATGGCGGCAACAGGACCTCGCGGCGAAGGTGTTCAGCAGCACCACCCGGATCTCGGAGATCGAGAACGGCGACCCGCCGGAGCTGAAGCTCGGCCGACAGCTGGACCAGGTCCTGGAGTTGCGCGGAAAGCTGGCGAATCTGCTGATGATTCGAGACCGGGTGGCATTCCGCGACTATGCGCAGGAGTTCCTCCGGGACCAGGCGCGGGCGCGGACCATACATGAGTTCTCGCTCGTGGTGCCTGGCCTGTTGCAGACGCCCGGCTACGCAAGGGCGATCATGCAGCTTGCGGATCCGGATGGGCGGACCGACATCGAGGCCTCCGTGCGGCGACGCGCCGAGCGGCAAGCGGTGTTCGACGGCCCCCAGCCTCCGTGGCTCTGGGTGGTCCTCGACGAGAACGCGCTGCTTCGGGTCATGGGGTCGAGGCACGTCATGCGAGAGCAGATCGAGAGGCTTCTCGAAGCCACCGAGCGTCCGTACATCAACGTGCAGATCTTGCGCACCGACCGTGCGGCCATCCCGGGGTCAGTGAGTCTCCTGACCTCGCCGTCGGGTGAACTCACGGCGTACACCGAGGGATTCAGTACGGGCCGCTACATGGTCGAACCAGCCGACGCCGACCGTTTCCAGAGGATCTATGATCGGCTCCACGCCGACGCCCTTGGGATCGTTGAGTCACATGAGATCATCCGCGACGCACTGGGGAAGCACGATGACTGAGCCGAGCTGGCACAAGAGCACGTACAGCGGCGACAACGACAACTGCGTCGAGGTCGCCGACAACCTCCCCCGTGTCCATGTCCGCGACACCAAGGACCACGCCCAGGGCGAGCTCACCGCCCCCCCCGCCGCCTGGGCCGCGTTCATCGCGTTCGCGCGGGCGCACGCGATCTGACCCGCGGCCCCCGGCGACTCCCCGGCCCCCGCCACACGCGGGGGCCTTCGTCGTGCTGACGGTCTACTGCACGCTCCAGCGGGGCGGGTGTCCAGGATCGGTGGGGCAGCCGAAGATGTTGAGTTCGCCGTGGTTGCCGACGACGACCCCGGTGGGCAGGGCGAAGGGGTTGGGGCGCAGGCCCTGATCCTCGACAGGGATCCAGCTCCCGCTTCCGCCGTCCCACTCGCCGGTGTCGACGGTCAGTAGCAGGTGCATGGGGGTCGCGCAGGTCAGGCAGTTCATCTCGTACGGGTCGGTCGCGTGCCAGGACGCGTACCCCCCGGCCCGCCAGCCGGGCGGGATCGACAGGTCGTACTGGTAGGCGACGGGCTCGGTCTCGTCCTCCCGCTCCTCGGCCTCCTCTTCCAGAGCCTCCTCCCACGCATCGATCCGCTCGCGCAGCTCCTCGGGCAGCACCCCCGCGAACGGGTACGTGACCACCTGCTCCGGGTGCAGCTCGCAGGGCTCGGGGACGTATCCCTCGTAGCCGACCACCGCAGGCTCAGGGGGCGAGGTCAGTACTGCTCCCACCTCCGCCGCCCTGCGCCAGCGCAGGTGGAGGAACATGCTGTGCCCGGTGGGGCGGTGTGCGTCGAAGGGGCACCAGAACACCTGGAGCAGATCGGCGCCGTCCGGCCCCGGGGGGAGATCCGGGACGTCCCGCGTGTAGAGCTGCGCGAGGCCGATCAGGGGCAGCGGGTCGGTCTCGCTCGCCCCCGGCACCAGGTGGTCGCGACCGAGCGCCGTCACGAGCGTCCGTTCCTCTTCCGTCAGGCCTTCGTACGGTTCCCGCGTGTACGCCGAGGCCAGGACTTCCCGCTCCCGACGGATGTCGGCGGGGCGCCTCCCGCGCCCGCGTCCGTGCGCCTCGCCGCACACCGGCCACGGCTCGTCCGCCGGCCACAGCATCGGCCCGCCGACGGAGCTCGCCGACGGCCCCGGGTGCCCCGGTCGCGGATGCAGCCGGGTGGTCGTACCCCGATGGGCGGCCAGTTCCGGGAAGAGCGCCTCGACGTCAAGTGGCCGTGGCGGCGTGGTCCTTGTCATGGAAGGACTGTAGAAGTCAGTCATCTCATCCGGCTTCTCAGGGCCCGTCGGCATGATCGGCTGCTTGTTCCGGCTGGACGTGCCCGGGCGGCCTTCCCTTGCGGCTTGTCGCGACGGTGGTCAGGTCACGGAGTAGAAGCGGATGGCGACTTCGGAGTCGTCGCCGCGGGCGAGGCCGATGAAGACGGTCCGGGCGAGCCAGAGATGAGCGGGGGCGGCGGTGCGGAAGACGGGGGAGGTTCGGTAGTACACACCTGCCTCGGACACCTGTAGGGCGCCGTCGTACTGGGCGGGGGCGGTGGGGTCGTCCTCGTGGTAGTAACCGCGGTTGGTGATGTCGATGACCGCGCCGTCATCGGCTTGGAGGAGGTATCGGGCATCGAGCTGGTAGACCCCGCCGCGTCGGTCGCACCAGTCGCCGCCGCCGGCCAGGACAGTGCCGCGCAGGCGGGGGCCGTCGACAGTGCCGCCGGTGATGGGGACGTACTCGGTGATCTCGCCGGCGCCGTGCCCGATGTGCAGTGAGGGGGCGAGGAAGGCACGGACCTCGAAGGCGAAGGTGAGGGCGGGGGTGAAACCCGGCCCGACGGCGGTCTGCGGCTCTGGGGAAATCACGGCACTCCGTAAGGCTGCGGGGCTGGCGTGGCGGTATGCCGGATCCTAGACAAGCCATGCCCAGCCGGGTCAACGGTGTTGACATAGCGCCACGACCGGCCCTGGTGGCGCGCACGGGATCGGCCGGCGCCGCGCCCTCTCCGGCGCCCCTCCGGTGCCGCATCCTGCGCCGTCGGGGTCGTCGGGCGGCAGACTGGAACCCCCACCGGAGATCACCGGTCCGACGGCCGTCACCCGGTAAGGGGTCGTCCCCTGTCGAGCCAGTGACAAATCACCTAGTGACAGGTCGGTCTTCAATCCGTAGGGTGCTGAATATGGATATGCAGACAGTCGTCCTCGGCACGTCCGGCACGACCCCGCAGGACGTCATCGACGTCGCCCGCCACGGCGCCCGCGTCGAGCTGTCGACCGAGGCCGTGCGCGCCCTCGCCGCGTCCCGGGCCGTGATCGACGCCCTCGCCGCCAAGCCCGAACCCGTCTACGGCGTCTCCACCGGCTTCGGCGCGCTCGCCACCCGGCACATCAGCCATGAGCTCCGTGCCCAGCTCCAGCGCAACATCGTCCGCTCGCACGCCGCCGGCATGGGCCCGCGCGTCGAGCGCGAGGTCGTGCGCGCGCTGATGTTCCTCCGGCTGAAGACCGTCGCCTCCGGTCACACCGGCGTCCGCCCCGAGGTCGCCCAGACCATGGCCGACGTCCTCAACGCCGGCATCACCCCCGTCGTCCACGAGTACGGCTCCCTCGGCTGCTCCGGCGACCTCGCCCCGCTCTCCCACTGCGCCCTCGCCCTGATGGGCGAGGGGGACGCCGAAGGGCCCGACGGTGTGCTCAAGCCCGCCGGCGAGCTGCTCGCCGCGCACGGCATCGCGCCCGTCGAGCTCAAGGAGAAGGAGGGGCTCGCCCTCCTCAACGGCACCGACGGCATGCTCGGCATGCTGATCATGGCCCTCGCCGACCTCGACACCCTCTACAAGTCGGCGGACATCACCGCCGCGCTCTCCCTCGAAGCCCTTCTCGGCACCGAGAAGGTCCTCGAACCCGAGCTGCACGCCATCCGCCCGCACCCCGGCCAGGCCGCCGCCGCCGCCAACATGCTGGCCGTGCTCAAGGGCTCCGGCCTCACCGGCCACGCCCTCGCGGGCGAGGCCCCCCGCGTCCAGGACGCCTACTCGGT
This sequence comes from Streptomyces sp. NPDC055103, assembly GCF_053607625.1. NCBI lineage: Bacteria > Bacillati > Actinomycetota > Actinomycetes > Kitasatosporales > Streptomycetaceae > Streptomyces > Streptomyces sp. NPDC055103. The sequence goes on along the minus strand of NZ_JBSGTX010000059.1, from coordinate 47,323 downwards.
GCGCTGCGCCCCGCAGGTCGCCGGCGCCGGCCGCGACACCATGGCCCACGCCCGGCTCGTCGCCGAGCGCGAGCTCGCCGCCGCCGTCGACAACCCCGTCGTCCTCTCCGACGGCCGCGTCGCCTCCAACGGCAACTTCCACGGCGCCCCCGTCGCGTACGTCCTCGACTTCCTCGCCATCGCCGCCGCCGACCTCGGCTCGATCGCCGAGCGCCGTACCGACCGGCTCCTCGACAAGAACCGTTCGCACGGCCTGCCGCCGTTCCTCGCCGACGACGCCGGCGTCGACTCGGGCCTGATGATCGCCCAGTACACCCAGGCCGCCCTGGTCAGCGAGATGAAGCGGCTCGCCGTCCCGGCCTCCGCCGACTCCATCCCGTCCTCCGCGATGCAGGAGGACCACGTCTCCATGGGCTGGTCCGCCGCCCGCAAGCTGCGCACGGCGATCGGCAACCTCAACCGGATCATCGCGGTCGAGCTGTACGCCGCGACCCGGGGCATCGAGCTCCGCGAGGGTCTCACCCCGGCGCCCGCCTCCCGGGCGGCCATCGACGCGCTGCGCGCGGCCGGAGTCGAGGGGCCCGGCCCGGACCGGTTCCTGGCGCCCGACCTGGCCGCCGCCGACGCCTTCGTCGCCGCGGGCAAGCTGGTCGCCGCCGTGGAGCCCGTCACCGGCCCGCTGGCGTAACACGCGCTGTGCGCGAAGGGCCCGCCGATCCGGAGCGGGCCCTTCGTCATGTCCGTATGCGCGTACGGGCGCATGTCCGCGAGCCAGGGCGCTCGGCACGCTCAGTGCACCCGGCCCCGCCGTCTCATCGCCAGTGCCACGAAGCCCGCGCCGACGCCCAGGAAACCCGTCCCGCCGAGCAGGTACGGCGTCGTGTCCAGGTTTCCGGTCTCCGCGAGGCGGGCGCCGCCCGTGGTCGCGTCGTCCTGGACGACGCCGACCCGCACACCGCCGTGTTCGTCGGTGGCGTTGGCGGACGGGACGAACCACAGGGCGCACAGTAGTGATCCCGCCGCGGTGGCGGTGAGGAGTGGGCGTCGGGCGGCGGACACGGAAATTTCGATCCCCCTTGCGGAAACCGCGCATCGGTCGGTGCGTCGATGCTAATGAACACAGCGGGTCGCGGGAAAGCCGGGAGCCCGGTGACCCTACGCTCCGACACATGAGTACTTCCGAGACAGCGCGCTATGTACGCCTTCGGGTCGATGTCGTCCTGGAGATCGACGGTCCCGCCGAGCTGACCGAGGCCGCCGAGGGCCGGATCGACAGTGACGAGTTCATGCCGGAGGAGGAGCGCGTCCAGGCCCGCGCCGCCGCCCGCGAGGACAGCGCCGAGGCCCTCGCCTACCTGGTCGAGCCCTTCGACCTGATCCGCGACGTCCCCGGCATCGAGATGGTCCAGGCCTCCTGGAGCACGGAGGAGGTCGTGTACGACCCCGATGCCCTGGAGTGGGACCTCGGAGAGGAAGATGGGGACGAAGAGGAAGACGCGGAGGACTTCGAGGGCGACGACGCGCGGGCATAGGGGCGAGGGCCGGCCAGAGGGCCGGGCAACGCCCTGATCACAGGTCCCGGGACGGCGTTCCGGGACCTTTCGCGTGCTCCGGGAACCGTACGCGTCACCCATGCGTGTCGATCAGTGGTGTTCCCCACAAACCGTCCGGTTCCGGAACCGGACGGGGTGTCATGGGTATGTAGACAATCAGCGCAACAAGCGTGGGCAGGACTCGGCGACGATGGAGATGCGTGTGATGACGGACGGCAAGCGCCGCAAGAGCCTGACGGTCGCGGCCGCGGTGCTCGGCGGCGTGTTGGTGCTCTCGGCGTGCAACGACGGCGACCAGGGTGGCAGCGCCTCCGGTACCCCGACGCCACCGTCGCAGTCCCAGGTCGACGAGGCGGCGGAAGCGGCCAAGACGTCGAAGGCGCAGATCACCATCGCGCCCAAGACCGGCTCGCAGAACGCGTCCATCAACAACGGCACCAAGGTCAGCGTCACCGAGGGCAAGCTCACCGACGTCACCATGACGTCGGCCGAGGGCACCGAGGTCAAGGGCGAGATAGCGGCCGACGGACTGAGCTGGAAGCCGAGCGAGCAGCTCGAGCGGGCCACGGTCTACAAGATCGCCGCCACCGCCACGGACGCGGACGGCCTGGAGGCCCACGAGAACTCGTCGTTCACGACGGTCTCGAAGGCCAACAGCTTCATCGGCAACTTCACCCCCGAGGACGGCTCGACCGTCGGCGTCGGCATGCCCGTCTCGATCAACTTCAACAAGGCGATCACCGACAAGGCGGCCGTCCAGGGCGGCATCACCGTCACCTCCAGCAGCGGCCAGGAGGTCGTCGGGCACTGGTTCAACTCCCAGCGCATCGACTTCCGCCCCCAGAAGTACTGGACCGAGGGCTCGACCGTCACGCTGAAGCTGGACCTCGACGGCGTCGAGGGCGCCGACGGCGTCTTCGGCGTCCAGCAGAAGACCGTCACCTTCAAGATCGGCCGCAACCAGGTCTCCACCGTCGACGTCGCCACCAAGACCATGACGGTCACCCAGGACGGCAAGACGATCAAGACCATCCCGATCTCCGCCGGCTCCCCGGACAACCCGACCTACAACGGTCAGATGGTGATCTCCGAGAAGTTCAAGGAGACCCGGATGAACGGCGCCACCGTCGGCTTCACGGACGACGACGGCAAGGGCGAGTACGACATCAAGGACGTGCCGCACGCGATGCGCCTGTCCACCTCGGGCACGTTCATCCACGGCAACTACTGGGGCCCGGACTCGATCTTCGGCTCCGCCAACACCAGCCACGGCTGCGTGGGCCTCAACGACGTCAAGGGCGCCGGCGACCCGAACCAGCAGGCCGCCTGGCTCTACGACAACTCGATCGTCGGTGACGTCGTGATCGTCCAGAACTCCAAGGACAAGACGATCGCCCCCGACAACGGCCTCAACGGCTGGAACCTGAGCTGGGCCGACTGGAAGGCCGGCTCGGAGGCCTGACAGCGCGCGTGAAGGCCCCCTCCCGTTCTTGGGCTCGGGGGCCTTTCCCGTGCGCCCCCGTGTGCCGGGACTACTTCCGGATGTCCACCGGCTCGTCCACACCCCACTGCGCGAGCAGCCGCAGCGCGTCCGCCGACGGCGTCCCCGGCTCCGCCTGGTACGTCACGAGCACCAGGTCCGGGTCCCCGCCGGCCACCTGCATGCTCTCGTACGACAGCGTCATCTCGCCCACCAGCGGATGCCGCAGCCGCTTCGTCCCGTGCCCCTTGTCCGCCACCGTGTGCGCCGCCCACAGCGAGCGGAACTCGTCGCTCTTCACCGACAGCTCGCCCACCAGCGCGAGGAGCGCCGGATCGTCCGGGTGGCACCCCGCGTACAGCCGCAGCACGCTCACGACCTCGGTCGCCTTGCACTCCCAGTCCAGGTAGAGGTCGCGCGCGTTCTCCCCGAGGAAGATCATCCGCGCCATGTTGCGCTCGTCCGGGTCCATCGCCGTGAAGTCGCCGAGCAACGCCCGCGCCATCCGGTTCCAGGCGAGGAGGTCGAGGCGCCGGCCGACGACGAAGGCCGGGACGCCGTCCATCGAGTCCAGCAGATGCCGCAGCCCGGGCCGCACCAGCTGGGGGCGGGCGATCGCCGCCCGATGCTGCTTCTTCTTCGCCGTCGGCTTGGCGAGATGCGTCAGGTGCGACCGCTCGGAGTCGCTCAGCCGCAGGGCCCGCGCGATGGCGTCCAGGACCTCCATGGACACGTTGCGCCCGTTGCCCTGTTCGAGCCGGGTGTAGTACGCCACGGACACCCCGGCCAGCTGCGCCAGCTCCTCCCGGCGCAGCCCCGGTACGCGGCGATGCCGCCCGAACTCCGGCAGGCCCACGTCCTCCGGCTTCAGCCGGGCCCGGCGCGAGCGCAGGAATTCGCTGAGTTCGGCACTGAGATCCATGCGTCCCGATTATCCCAGGTCGTACGACCGGACGGACGCGCGTTCCTGTCCCTGCCAGTGGTAGGCACACTGGACGTAGGCAGAACAGAGGCCTGGGTACGCCCGCCGGACTCCGGCAGCCTTGAGGCATGACCACGAACGTGACCACCGTCCCCGCCTACGCCGCCCCCGCCGCCAACGCGCCCCTGGAGCGCACCACCGTGCCGCGCCGCCCCGTCGGCGAGCACGACGTCCTCATCGACATCAAGTACGCCGGCATCTGCCACTCCGACATCCACCAGGCGCGGAACGGCTGGGGCGAGGGCATCTTCCCGATGGTCCCCGGTCACGAGATCGCCGGCATCGTCGCCGAGGTCGGCCCCGGCGTGACGAAGTTCCAGGTCGGCGACCGGGTCGGTGTCGGCTGCTTCGTCGACTCCTGCCGCGAGTGCGAGTACTGCGAGCAGGGCCTGGAGCAGTACTGCTCGGGCACCGGCATGACCGGCACGTACAACGCGCTCGACAAGAACGGTGAGCCGACCTACGGCGGCTACTCCACGCACATCGTCGTCGACGAGAACTACACCCTGCGCATCCCCGAGGGCATCGCCCTCGACGAGGCCGCGCCGCTGCTCTGCGCCGGCATCACCCTCTACTCGCCGCTCGCCCACTGGCAGGCCGGCCCCGGCAAGAAGGTCGCGATCGTCGGCCTCGGCGGCCTCGGCCACATGGGCGTCAAGATCGCCCACGCGCTCGGCGCCGAGGTGACCGTGCTCAGCCAGTCGCTGAAGAAGCAGGAGGACGGCCTCAAGCTGGGCGCCGACCACTACTACGCCACGAGCGACCCGGAGACCTTCACGAAGCTCGCCGGCACCTTCGACCTGATCATCTCCACCGTCTCCGCGCCGCTGGACTTCGGCGCCTACCTGAGCCTGGTGAAGACGGACGGCGCCCTGGTCAACGTCGGCGCGCCCGAGGAGCCCGTCGCGCTCAACCTCTTCTCCCTCATCGGCGGCCGCAAGACCCTCGCCGGGTCGATGATCGGCGGCATCGCCGAGACGCAGGAGATGCTCGACTTCTGCGCCGAGCACGGTCTGGGCGCCGAGATCGAGGTGATCGCCGCGGAGCGGATCAACGAGGCGTACGAGCGGGTCGTCGCGAGCGACGTCCGGTACCGCTTCGTGATCGACACCTCGACGATCTGACATCCCCGCGGGAGCGCCGGAGCGCCGGAGAGCCGGAGAGCCGGAGAGCCGGAGAGCCGGAGAGCCGATCGGGCGCTCCGGCACTCCGGGGACCGGTCACGTACCAGAACTGGGAGCGGTCTGGGCGGAGTTCGACGACCGCCTGCAACGCCTACGGCCCTCGCCCGGGCCAGGACCTTCCGGGGCGCCCTCTACCGCTGTCTCACCGACCCGGCCGACCTGCGCCTCCGCGCGGTCGCCGCCACCGCCGAGACCGCCGCCCGGTCGGCCGTCCTCGACCTCGGCGAGGACGGGCTCGCGCACTGGCGCCTCCGCCCTCGACGGGCCTGGACCATCCGCTCCTCGCCACCGCCCGTGCGGCCGTCGACCTCCTCGCCGACCCCCGCCGCCTCACACTCCGGGTCTGCCCGAGCGAGGACTGCGGCCGGCTCTTCCTGGACGCTACGGGCCGCCGCCGCTGGTGCTCGCCGGCGACCTGTGGCGGGGGTGGCGGAGGTCACCAGTAGGGGCTGAGCCAGGGAGATTTACGGGTCGCTTCTGGGGGCAGAGTCTCTGGCGGTGTCCGGAGCGGGCCGGTTTCAATGTGATCCGGTCCGACCGTCCGCCGGCCGGTCGCTTCCGGCCTGTCATGAGTAGTCAGCAGCCGCTGCAACCCAGGGAGCGTTGTGTCCCGTCGTCTGTTCACCTCGGAGTCCGTGACCGAGGGTCACCCGGACAAGATCGCTGACCAGATCAGCGACACCATCCTCGACGCGTTGCTGCGGGAGGACCCCACCTCGCGTGTCGCGGTCGAGACGCTGATCACCACGGGTCTGGTGCATGTCGCCGGTGAGGTGACCACGAAGGCGTGGGTGGACATTCCCGCGCTGGTGCGGGGCCGGATCCTGGAGATCGGGTACGACTCCTCGAAGAAGGGCTTCGACGGCGCTTCGTGCGGTGTGTCGGTGTCCATCGGGTCGCAGTCCCCGGACATCGCGCAGGGCGTGGACACCGCGTACGAGAAGCGGGTGGAGGGTGCCTCGGGGAGGGGCGAGGAGGACGAGCTGGACCGGCAGGGCGCCGGCGACCAGGGCCTGATGTTCGGTTACGCCTCCGACGAGACGCCGGAGTTGATGCCGCTGCCGATCCACCTCGCGCACCGTCTCTCGCGCCGGCTGACGGAGGTCCGCAAGAACGGGACCGTCCCGTATCTGCGTCCCGACGGCAAGACGCAGGTCACCATCGAGTACGACGGCGATCGTGCGGTCCGCCTGGACACGGTGGTCGTGTCCTCGCAGCACGCCTCCGACATCGACCTGGAGTCGCTGCTCGCCCCCGACATCCGCGAGTTCGTCGTGGAGCACGTCCTCGCGCAGCTCGTCGAGGACGGCATCAAGCTCGACACCGAGGGCTACCGCCTGCTGGTGAACCCGACCGGGCGCTTCGAGATCGGCGGCCCGATGGGCGACGCCGGCCTGACCGGCCGGAAGATCATCATCGACACGTACGGCGGCATGGCCCGCCACGGCGGTGGTGCCTTCTCGGGCAAGGACCCGTCGAAGGTGGACCGTTCGGCGGCGTACGCGATGCGCTGGGTCGCGAAGAACGTCGTCGCGGCCGGTCTCGCCTCGCGCTGCGAGGTGCAGGTCGCGTACGCGATCGGCAAGGCCGAGCCGGTCGGTCTGTTCGTCGAGACCTTCGGCACGCACACGGTCGACACGGAGAAGATCGAGAACGCCGTCGGCGAGGTCTTCGACCTCCGCCCGGCCGCGATCATCCGCGACCTCGACCTGCTCCGCCCGATCTACGCGCAGACCGCCGCCTACGGCCACTTCGGCCGCGAGCTGCCCGACTTCACGTGGGAGCGTACGGACCGCGTGGACGCCCTCAAGAAGGCCGCGGGTCTCTGACATGCGCATAGCCGTCACCGGGTCGATCGCCACCGACCACCTGATGACCTTCCCGGGCCGCTTCACCGAGCAGATCCTGCCCGACCAGCTCACCCACATGTCCCTGTCCTTCCTCGTCGACACGCTGGACATCCGGCACGGCGGCGTCGCCGCCAACATCGCGTACGGCCTCGGCCTGCTCGGCCGCCGCCCCGTTCTCGTCGGCGCCGTCGGCAAGGACTTCGACGGGTACGGGGAGCTGCTCCGCGCCGCGGGCGTCGACACCGACGCCGTACGGGTGTCGGAGCGGCACCACACCGCCCGCTTCATGTGCACCACCGACGAGGACGGCAACCAGCTCGCCTCGTTCTACGCGGGCGCGATGGCCGAGGCCCGCGACATCGACCTCGCCGAGACGGTCCGGCGCCCCGGCGGGCCCGACCTCGTCCTCGTCGGCGCGGACGACCCGGAAGCGATGGTGCGCCACACGCGGGTCTGCCGCGAGCTGGGCGTCCGCCGCGCCGCCGACCCCTCGCAGCAGCTCGCCCGGCTGGAGGGCGACAGCGTCCGGGAGCTCGTCGACGGAGCCGAGCTGCTGTTCACGAACGCGTACGAGCGGGCGCTGCTCCTCAGCAAGACCGGCTGGACCGAGGCGGAGGTGCTCGCCCGCGTCGGCACCTGGGTCACCACGCTCGGCCCCAAGGGCTGCCGCATCGACACGGCCGGCCGGCCCGGGATCGAGAGCGCGGCCGTGCCCGCGACGGACGCCGTGGACCCCACCGGCGGCGGCGACGCGTTCCGCGCGGGCTTCCTGGCGGCGCTGTCCGCCGGCCTGGAGGTCGTCGACGCGGCCCGTGCCGGTGCCGCCATGGCCACCTTCGCCCTGGAGTCCGTCGGTCCGCAGACGTACGCGGTCACCGAGGAGGGGCTCCACGAGCGGCTCGTCGCCGCGTACGGCCCGGAGACCGCGGTGATCGCCCCCGCCCTCTTCGGCCGAGCCGTGTGAGGAAGCGCTTGGCGCCCTGCGGGGCGCCAAGCGCGGGCTGGCAGCCGGGCGGGCGAGCGGCCGGCGGCTGGCCGGCCGGGCGTCGGATGCGGACCGGCCGCGGGTCAGGACCTCCGCCGCCGCCCCCTGCCCCACCCCGGCTCGGTCCCGGTGGAGCTCCGGTCGGCCGGCCCCCGGCCGCGCCCGCCGTCGGCCGTGCCGCGGGTCAGCTCCCACAGCGACGCCCAGTGGCCGGGTTTGAGGTCCTTCGGCAGCGCGTGCGGCGAGATCTCGTTGTTCCGCAGCCACGCCGCCAGTTCCCACTGCGAGATCCGTCCGGTGCGCCGCAGGATCTCCCTCAGCCCGTTCCCCTTGCCGGTGAACACCTGCCGTACGAAGTGCTGGTACGTCGTCACCTGGTCGACGAGCGGTGCGGACCGCCGCCGGATGACCAGGATTCCCCCGTCCACCCCCGGCATCGGGCGGAAGGCGCGCGCGGGTACCCGGGAGTGCAGGTCGAACGCGTACCAGGGCGCCCAGCCGGCCGTCAGCAGGGTCGCCCCGCCGACGCCGGCCCTGCGCCGGGCCACCTCCCACTGGACGAGGAGGACGGCGGTGTGCCAGTGCCGGTCGTCGAGCAGCCGCCGCATGATCGCCGTCGTCAGATGGAAGGGGACGTTGCCGACGATCACGTGCGGGGCGCGCGGCAGCGGGTAGCGCAGGAAGTCGTGGTGCACCACGGTCACATGACCGGGGGTACGGGCATCGAGCCGCCGCGCCCGCCGGCCGTCGAGCTCGACGGCGGTGACCGGCCTGCCGTGCCTGCTCAGCGGGAGGGTCAGGGCGCCGTCACCGGCACCGATCTCCAGTATCGGACCCCTGGTCCTGGCCACCAGGCCGTCCATCTCGTCGATCACGGACCGGTCGACGAGGAAGTTCTGGCCGAGCTCGTGCCGGCCGCCCTGTGGTGAAGACGGGGAAGTCGGGGCATGCGAGGAAAACGGGGAGTGCGGGGAAAGCGGGGAAGAAGGCATGAGTGTGCTCCGCGGAACCGTTCGGAGCCGGGGCAGCACGAGGAGCCGCACCGGCGGGACCCGGAAGCGGAGGGCCTGAACGAACGCGCGAGCGCGCGTACCGACGCAGGAGTGCGAAGACAGGAACGCGCGGAGATGCGAGACGCGTGAAGAGGGGCCCGCCGCTAGGCGCGGCGCAGCCTCATGTAACGGGCCTGAGCGTGACAGAACTGCATGCCATCACCCTAACACCGCCGGAATCCGGCCCGGTTGAGGATTTCCGGGGGACCGAAACACGCCCCGATACACCCCCCGACGGCGCCCCGACACACCCCACCCGACGGCGCCCGACACACCCCGGCGCCCCCGCCGTTCCCGGCGGAGGCGTCGGGCGCGAGGTCACACCCCCGGCGCCGGGGCGACGCCGATCGGGCAGGAGACACCGGTGCCGCCGATGCCGCAGTAGCCCGCCGGGTTCTTGTCCAAGTACTGCTGGTGGTACGCCTCCGCCGGATAGAACGGACGCTCCTCGTCCGCGGGCAGGACGTGCGTGGTGATCTGGCCGTAGCCGGAGCCGGCCAGGACCTTCTGGTACGCCTCGCGGGACGCCTCGGCCTTCGCGGCCTGGTCCGCGGTGTGGGTGTAGATCGCCGAGCGGTACTGGGTGCCCACGTCGTTGCCCTGGCGGAAGCCCTGGGTCGGGTCGTGGGACTCCCAGAAGAGCTTCAGGAGGGACTCGTACGAGACCTTCGACGGGTCGAAGACGACCCGGACGACCTCGGTGTGCCCGGTCAGACCGGAGCACACCTCCTCGTACACCGGGTTCGGCGTGATGCCGCCCTGGTAGCCGACGAGGGTCGTCCAGACGCCCTCGGTCTGCCAGAACTTGCGCTCGGCGCCCCAGAAACAACCCAGGGCGAAGTCGGCGACCTCCAGGCCCTCGGGGTAGGGGCCGAGGAGCGCGTTGCCGAGGACCGTGTGGCGATCCGGGACGGAGAACTCCGGCTCGGGCCGGCCGCGCAGGGCCTGCTCGGGGGTGGGGAGGACGGGGGTGCGGGACAGGAACATGCTGCATCTCTCCTCGACGGTCGGCAGTCGTAGAACAAGGGAGGGCCGGAAGGGATTCCCCCCCGGCCCGGCCCTCCTCGGGCCCGTCGGCCCGGCCCTCCTCGGGCCCGTCGGCCCGGCCTCCTCGGGCCCCCCGGCCGTCACCGGCCGGCCCCCTGCCGACGCCCGTCGCCGCCCGCCTCAGCGCGGCAGCGTCACCGGGCTCCCGCCGTTCGCCTCGTACCCCGCCACCGCCAGGTTCCGGAAGATCGTGTACTCCGCCGCCGGGTCCCCGCTCAGCGTCCACGGCACCGCGCCCACGTGCCCGTCGACGTGCACGAGCTGGTGCATGGCCTCCGCCCAGCGCTCGCCGCGCACCAGGAACCAGACGAGCAGGTGCCGGACGTGCGCGAGCATCGGGTCGTCGGGCCGCGCCGAGTGGACCGCGTACAGCGCGCCCTCCGTCGCCTTGCTCACCACGGCCGTACGGAAGAAGTCCTGCACGAGCACCACGTCCGGCACGTGCTCGTACACCGCGAACAGCGGCAGCGCGGCGAGCAGCGAGCCGCGCGGGGCGCGCGCCGCGGCCGTCGTCGCGAAGTGGTCGGCCTCCTCGCGCGAACCGTGCCACTTCTCGCACCAGTAGTGCAGGGCCGCCAGATGCGCCCCCATGTGCTGCGGCGCCCGGTCGATGACCTTCGCCCACACCTGGTCGAACTGCTCGTGGCTGTAGCCGAGGCCGCGCGCCACGGCCAGCTGCGTGATGTACGGGACGGGGTCGCCGGGCGCGAGCAGCGCCGCCTCCTCGGTGACCTTCAGCGCCTCCTCCAGAATGATCCGGAAGTCGTCGGTCCCGGCCGCCGAGGAGCGCCACGCCTGCTGCACCAGGAACTCGGCGTGCACCGCCGCGCCGCCCGCGTCCTTCGGCGCGTCCGCCCGCCAGGCCCGCAGCCACGCCCCGCCGACGCCGGGCCGCTCCTGGAGCTCCAGGGAGGCGGCGCCCGCGAAGGCCTGGACGCGCTGCCAGCGCACCTCGCCGTCCTTGCCGGTCTCGGCGAGCAGCCGCGAGGCCGCCCGCCAGTCCTGCGTGGCCTGGACGACGTCGAGGACGTGGAGGAGGTCGTCGTCGGCGCCGGGGAGCCGTACGTCCTGCTCCTCCTGCCGTGCGAAGCCGTACGCCTCCGGGTCCGCCGCGTCCGGCGCGCCGGGGGCGACCTGCCGGATCCCGCCGCCGCCCCGGCGGCCCAGCACGTAGCGGCTGAGGAAGGCGACCAGCAGCCCCAGCGAGATCAGGATCAAGAGAATCTCCATGCGTCCATTCTCCAGGACACCCGGTGAGACGATCGAGGCGCCGGGGAGCGTCCGGCACTACGCTCCTGACTCATGAGCGACCAGCACTCCCACCAGAGCTTCGAGACCCGCGCGATCCACGCGGGCAACACCGCCGACCCGCTGACCGGCGCGGTCGTCCCGCCCATCTACCAGGTGTCCACCTACAAGCAGGACGGCGTGGGCGGGCTGCGCGGCGGATACGAGTACAGCCGCAGCGCGAACCCGACCCGTACCGCCCTGGAGGAGAACCTGGCGGCCCTGGAGGGCGGCCGGCGCGGTCTCGCCTTCGCCTCCGGTCTCGCCGCCGAGGACTGCCTGCTCCGCACGCTCCTCGCGCCCGGCGACCACGTGGTCATCCCGAACGACGCGTACGGCGGCACGTTCCGGCTGTTCGCGAAGGTCGTGCAGCGCTGGGGCGTGGACTTCTCGGTGGCGGACACCTCCGACATCGACTCGGTGCGGGACGCCGTCAACGACCGGACGAAGCTGATCTGGGTCGAGACCCCGTCGAACCCGCTCCTCGGCATCACCGACATCGAGGCCGTCGCCGGCGTCGCCCGCCAGACCGGCGTGAAGCTCGTCGTCGACAACACCTTCGCCTCGCCCTACCTCCAGCAGCCGCTGGCGCTCGGCGCGGACGTCGTCGTGCACTCGCTCACCAAGTACATGGGCGGTCACTCGGACGTCGTCGGCGGCGCCCTCGTGACGGCCGACGAGGCGCTCGGCGAGGAGCTCGCGTACCACCAGAACGCGATGGGCGCGGTCGCCGGTCCCTTCGACTCGTGGATCGTGCTGCGCGGCATCAAGACCCTCGCCGTGCGCATGGACCGCCACAGCGAGAACGCGACGAAGATCGTCGAGATGCTGACCCAGCACCCGAAGGTCACCCAGGTCCTCTACCCGGGCCTGCCCGAGCACCCCGGTCACGAGGTCGCGGCCAAGCAGATGCGCTCCTTCGGCGGCATGATCTCCTTCCGCGTCCAGGGCGGCGAGGAGGCGGCGGTCGAGGTCTGCAACCGCGCGAAGCTCTTCACCCTCGGTGAGTCGCTGGGCGGCGTCGAGTCCCTCATCGAGCACCCGGGCCGCATGACGCACGCGAGCGTCGCCGGCTCCGCCCTTGAGGTCCCGGCGGACCTCGTCCGCGTCTCGGTGGGCATCGAGAACGTCGAGGACCTCCTGGCGGACCTCCGCCAGGCCCTCGGCTGACCGACACCGGTACGGAGGGCCCGGGGCCCGGTCACCCGGGGCCCGGGCCCTCCGTCACTCAGCTCCCGGGCACCGGGTCCTTCAGATGGGCCCGGATCTCCTCGCGGAGCTCGGGCGTGTCCGTGTGCTCGTGCACGGAGACGGCGTGCTCGGTGGCGGCGCGAAGGACTTCCTCCTCCTCGCCCGAGATATAGAGCGAGCAGCCGGAGACGCTCGGGGCGTCCCGGCAGTCCGTTGCTTTCCTGGCCATGACGACCTCCAGTAGGCCCCTCCTCCAGGCTAGGCCCGGCCTCGCGTCACCACCCTTCGAGCGGTGGCGTCGTCTTCGCCGGCGGGACCTCCCACGGCCGTTCCACCGACGCCCACACCACGAACACGACCGCGGCGACGACGAACAGGCCCCACAGCACCCGGCGCGCCACCCGCTCCCGACGGGCCCGCCGCGCCCCGCGCTCCACGGCCCGTACGACGAGGTCCGCGGGCACCGGTGGGTGCGGGGTGTCCAGCATCCGCCGGACCGCCGCCTCCTTGTCCTCGTGCCGGGTCACGTGGCGATCCCCCGCCCGTGGGGGGTGCCCGTGTCGCGCGCCGCCGCCCGGAGCGAGGCGACCGAGCGCGCGCAGACGGCGCGGACACGCGCCTCGGAGAGCCCGAGGAGGGCCGCGACCTGCTCCTCGGCCACTCCCTCGTACAGCCGCAGGACGACGACGAGCCGCTCCTGCGGGCCGAGCGCGGCCAGCGGGCCCTGCCCGCCGTGGTGCCGCCACGCGGTGCGGGCGAAACGGGCGGCGAGATCACGGCGCGCGAGGTCGTACGGATCGTCGTCGCGCAGCCGCGCCCACACCGCGTACGTATGGGCGAGAGCGGCGCTCAGCAGCGCCCTGGCGTGGGGGTTGGCGGTGCGGGACTCGGCGGTGAGCAGCGTCGCGGTATGCAGCAGCCGCCCCGCCGCCCCGGCCACGAACGCCTCGAACTCCCGGGTGCGGTGGGCCTGTTCGCCACCAGGTCCGAACCGATGCTCGCGCACTCCCTCATAGGAGGGCAGCGGGCGTCCGGGGTCAAGAGTCCCGGCGCGAGAGCCTCGGCCCGAGAGTCTTCGCTCGACAGCCTCCGCGCAAGGGCCTCGGCTCAAGGCTCTCGGCTCAGGGCTCTCGGCTCTCGGCTCAGGGCTCTCGGCTCAGGAGGCCGGTGCGGACTCCGGGGCCGTCCCCCCGGACGGGGGTGCCGGGTGGCCCGTGTGCGCCGACTGCCGTACGGACAGGGCGGTGTTGAAGCGCGTGAGCAGCGTGCAGAACGACTCGCGCTCGGCCTGCGTCCAGCCGTCCGTCACCTCCACCATCAGCTGGCGGCGCGAGGAGCGGACCTCCTCCAGACGGGCGAGGCCGCGCGGCGACAGCTGGAGCACGACGGCGCGCCCGTCCTCCGGGTGCGAGGTCCGCTTGACCAGGCCGGTGTCGACGAGCGGGGCGACCTGCCGCGTGACCGTGGACGAGTCGATCCCCATGCCCTCCGCGAGCGCCTTGACGCCCATCGGCCCTTCCTGGTCAAGCCGGTTGAGGAGGAGGTACGCGGCGCGGTCCATGGAGTTGCGGAGCTGCCCCGTGCCGCCGAGGCGGGTCTGCTCGGCCCGGCGGGCGAAGACGGCCACCTGGTGCTGGAGGGCGTCGAGGAGACCGGGGTCGAGCTCAGTCGTCATGTCCTGAGATGTGGGCATGGCTGTGGGTCTCTCTCGTGCGGGGTGGTCGGTTGGTGGGGGACAGAGTACGCGTACGAAACGGGGTCCGTACCGGGGCTGCGCAAACCGGGTTCGGCACCCGTTCGCCGAGCGGCCACGAGGGCGGTGAGCTGCGAGACTTGCTGTCATGAGCTTCCGTACGCGAGACCCCTTGCACCACCTGATGCTGGACGACGTGCGCGGGGCGCAGAAGATGCTGTCAGGGGTGGCCCGGGTGACCGCGATGGAGGGCAGTCGGCACCTGTCGTCGCTGGTGGGGGCTCCTGTCCAGCTCAAATGTGAGAACCTCCAGCGGACCGGCTCCTTCAAGCTGCGCGGGGCGTACGTACGGATCGCCGGGCTGCGGCCCGAGGAGCGGGCCGCCGGGGTCGTCGCCGCCTCGGCGGGCAACCACGCGCAGGGTGTCGCGCTCGCCTCGAAGCTGCTCGGCGTGCACGCGACGGTCTTCATGCCGGTCGGCGCCCCGCTGCCGAAGGTCGCGGCGACCCGGGAGTACGGCGCCGAGGTCAGGCTGCACGGCCATGTCGTGGACGAGACGCTGGCGGCGGCGGAGGAGTACGCCCGGGAGACGGGCGCGGTCTTCATCCACCCCTTCGACCACCCCGACATCATCGCGGGCCAGGGCACGGTCGGCCTGGAGATCCTGGAGCAGTGCCCGGAGGTCCGGACGATCGTCGTGGGCATCGGCGGCGGCGGTCTCGCGGCCGGCGTGGGGCTCGCGGTGAAGTCGCTGCGCCCCGACGTGAAGGTGATCGGCGTGCAGGCGGAGGGCGCGGCGGCCTATCCGCCCTCGCTGGCGGCCGGGCATCCCGTGGTGATCGAGTCGCCGGCGACGATGGCGGACGGGATCAAGGTGGGGCGGCCTGGCGACGTGCCGTTCGCTCTGGTCCGGGAGTACGTGGACGAGGTCCGTACCGTCTCCGAGGATGAGCTGTCCTCGGCGCTGCTGCTCTGCCTGGAGCGGGCCAAACTGCTGGTGGAACCGGCCGGCGCGAGCCCGGTGGCGGCCCTCCTCGCCGATCCGAGGGCCTTCCAGGGGCCCGTGGTCGCGATCCTGTCGGGCGGGAACGTCGACCCGCTGCTCCTCCAGCGGATCCTGCGGCACGGCATGGCCGCCGGGGGCCGCTATCTGAGCCTGCGGCTGCGGGTGACGGACCGCCCGGGGGCGCTCGCGACGCTGCTCGCGGTCCTCACGGTGGTCGACGCGAACGTCCTCGACGTGAGCCATGTGCGGACGGATCCGCGCCTGGGCCTCACGGAGGCGGAGGTCGAGCTGCACCTGGAGACGAAGGGCCCGGAGCACTGCCGGGAGGTCGAGGAGGCGCTGCGGGACGCGGGCTACACGATCCTCGGCTGACCCGACGGGCGCCGGGTGGCGCCTGCTTCCCTTTGCCCCGCGCCGGGTGGCGCCTGCTTCCCTTTGCCCCGCGCCCGGTGGCGCCTGCTTCCCTTTGCCCCGCGCCCGGTGGCGCCGTGCCCCGCGCCCCGTGGCGCCTCCCCCTCAGCGCGGCCGGTGAGGCAGGGCCGCCCGGGCGAGCTCGGTCGCCACACCGCCGAGCAGGGCGCCCGCCACGACCAGGCCGAGGGGCCGGACGCCCGCCCGCCGGACGGGCCGCCGGTGGACGCGCGGCGCGGGGGGCAGGGCGGGCCCCGGAGCCCCGCCCGCGCCGCCCGACCAGGCCGGCCCGCCCGCCCCGCCCGGCCAGGCGAGCCCGCCCGACCCGCCCGACCCGCCCGACCCGCCCGACCCGCCCGCCCCGGCGGCCGTGCGCGCGGCCGACTCGTGCGCGAGCGAGTGCTCAAGGCGGACCAGGAGCGGCCGGGGGTCCTGCCCGGAGGCCGCCGCGAACTGCTCGACCGCGACCCGGGTCGGTAACTGCTTCTGGTTCAGGAACCGTTCCCACGAGGAACGGCTGTAGTGCGTGCGCTGCGCGAGCTTGCCGTAGCTGAGCTCCGTGACGCACTTGATCCGCCGCATCTCGGCCGTCAGTTCCGCCCAGGGCGCCGCCTCGCAGCCCCCACATCCCCGGCCACCGTTCGCCGCCATCCCGGATCCCCCGATCACTCGTGCCTCACGCCGGCGACCACACCCTCGCCCGCGGGTCCAACGGCCCACCAACGAAGCACCAACGGGGGCGGAAGCGGTGGCCGGAAGGCACCGTCCCGGTACCCTCCCGCGTCCCAGGGACGGCGACCCGCCCACCATGCGAAACCCCCTCACGAACGGCCCGTCCCCGACCTACGATGCGTCCGTCGGATCACCTCCCCAGTGGCTGGTGAACGGCTCTGGGGGGAAGGTCGCCGTGCGCTTCGGGCTGCTGGGTTCGTTCGTCGTGGAGGACACCGGGGGTACGCCCCGGCGGGTCGGGACGCCGAAGGCGCGGGCTCTTCTGACCGTGCTCCTGCTGCGCCCCAACGCGCCGGTGTCCTGGGACACCGTGAAGACCGCGATCTGGGGGGAGTCCGTTCCGGCCACCGCGCGCGCCTCGCTCCACAACCACGTGGCCCGCCTCCGACGCGACCTGGAACCGTGCGGTGACCGGAACCGCGGTGACCGGGAGGCCTCCGGCCGAGAGGCCGGGGACCAGGACACCGACGTCCCGGAGTCCCGGATCCAGGTCACCCCGGCCGGCTTCCGCCTGAGGGTCCTGGACGACGAGCTGGACGTCACCCGCTTCGACCGGTACGTCTCCCGGGCGCGGACCGCCCGCCTGGCCGAGGACTGGACGGCGGTCGAGGAACTGACCGGCTCGGCGCTCGCCCTGTGGCGGGGCGCGCCGCTCTCCGACGTCCCCCTGCCCGACACCGAACGGGAACCGTTCGTGAGACGCCTGGAGGAGGCTCGGCTCCAGGTCCTGGAGTGGCGCTACGAGGCCGATCTGCACCTGGGCCGTCACCAGGGCATAGCCGCCGAACTCGCCGAGCTGGTCGCCGCCCACCCGCTGCGGGAGACGTTCGTCGGCCAGCTGATGCTGGCCCTCCACCGCAGCGGACGCCCGGCCGACGCCCTCCTCGCCTACGACACCGCGCGCCGGACGATCCGCGGCGAACTGGGCGTCGACCCGGAGCCGGGGCTCGTGGAGCTGCACCGCCGCATCCTGACGCTCGACCCCGAGCTCACCGCCCCGCAGGCCCCCGCGGAACCGACCCCGCCGCCGGGGCCGCCCCCCTCCGCGCCGCAGCCCGCGCCCCCCTCCGCGTCCCCTTCCACGCCCCCGCTCGCCGACACCCAGCCCGTACCGCATCAACTCCCCTCCTCGCCGGCCGACTTCACCGGCAGGGAGGACGAGCTGGGTCGCATCGTCGGAGAGCTGACGGCGACCGACCGTCCCGGCGGGGCGACGGTCCTCGTCCACCGGGTCTCCGGCGGCGGGGGCATGGGCAAGACGACCCTGATGGTGCGGGCGGCGCACCAGATCCGCGAGCGCTTCCCCGACGGTCAGGTCTTCCTGGACCTCGGTGGCATGACGGCGATGCCCATGGCCCCCGAGGCCGCGCTCGGGGTGCTGCTGCGCACGCTCGGCGTCGCTTCGGAGGAGGTGCCGTGCGGGCTCCAGTCCCGCAGCGCGCTGTTCCGCAGCGTGATCGCCGACCGGCGGATGCTGATCCTCCTGGACGACGCGGGCGACGCGGCCCAGATACGGCCCCTGCTGCCGGGCGCCGCCGGCAGCGCCGTCCTGGTGACCAGCCGCCGCAGGCTGGCCAGCTTCCCCGGCGTACGCATCGACCTCGGCGCCCTGCCGGACGACGCGGCGCACCGGCTTCTCGCCTCGATCGTGGGCGAGGACCGGGTCGCGGCCCAGCCGGCGGCCACCGCGGAGGTGTTGCGCGCCTGCGGCGGGATGCCGCTGGCGCTGCGCCTCGCCGGCTCCCGCCTCGCGGCGCGCCCCGCCTGGTCGGTCCAGGACCTGGCCCTGCGGCTCACCAGTCACGGCTGCGTCCTGCGGGAGCTGTACGCCGACGACCTCCACGTCCGCACGGCCCTCCAGATGAGCTACGAGCTCCTCCTCCAGGAGTCCGCGGGGCGAACCGGCCCCGCGCGGGCGTTCCGGCTGCTCGGCCTGATGCCGAGCGTGGCGTTCGGCACGGCCGCCGCGGCGGCCCTCCTCGACTGCGACGAGCTGTCCGTCGAGGACTGGCTGGAGGCGCTCGTCGACGCCCACCTCCTGGAGTCGCCCGCGCCCGGCCGCTACCAGTTCCACTGCCTGCTCCAGGCGCTCGCCAGGGAGCTGGCCGACGAGACGGACCCCGAGCGGGAGCGCAGGCGGGCCGTCGACCGTTTCGTCCTGTGGTGTCTGCGCGGCGCCGACGCCGCCACCGCCCGACTGGCACCCGCCGCCCGTCGCGTACCCCTCGATCCCGATACGCGACGGCCCGTCTCCTTCGCCGGCTACGACGAGGCGTACGCCTGGTGCGAGCGGGAGCGGGAAGTGCTGGTCGCCGCCGTGACCCTGGCCCACGAGACCGGACTGCACGCGCACTCCTGGAAGCTCGCGGCGGCCCTCTGGGCGTACTTCAGGCTCGGTCTCAGCGACGACTGGCTGGCCACGCACACCGTCGGCCTCGCGGCGGCCACGGCCACCGGGGACGACCGGGCCGAGGCCTGGATGCTGAACGGCATCGGGAACCAGGTGCAGAATTCGGGCCGCTCCGCCGAGGCGATCACGTACTTCCGGCGGGCTCTGCGTGTCCACGAGGGGGAGCCGGACAGGGACGCCGAGCTCTCCGCCGTCCTCAACAACATCGGTACGTGCTTCACCGACCTCGGCGACCACGCGTCCGCGCTCCAGCACTACCAGGGATCCCTCGTACGGGAACCGGAGAGCTGCGCCACCATGAACAACATGGCGGACGCGCTGTCCCACCTGGGCCGCCACGAGGAGGCGCTCGCCGTGCTCGACCGGGCGGAGGAGATCCAGCGCGCGACGCGCGACCTCGTCAGCCTCGCCATCGGCCTGCGGGTCCGGGGCGACGTCCTCAGCGGCGCCGGCCGCGCGGCGGAGGCGGTCGAGGCGTACCGGCGCGCGCTCGCCCTCCAGCGGCTCGGCGGGGACCAGCACAGCGAGGCCGTCTCCCTCATGGGGCTCGGGGACGCCCTCGCCGCCCTCGGTGACCGGGCCGAGGCCGAGGTCTGCTGGGGGAAGGCGCTCCGCTGGATGGAGACCCTCGGCGACCAGGGCAGGAGCGTCGATCTGCGCGGACGTCTGGCCCGCTCGTGTGCGCGCCCGACGCCATGATCGTGTGGCGGGGATCACATATTCACTGGGCGAGGCCCGTCCGGCAAACCTAGGATCGGTAGGAAACGCCCGAATCTCCCTGGGGGTAACCCACATGCCAGGCGCGATCTACGCCGAAGGTCTGGTGAAGACCTTCGGTGACGTACGAGCTCTGGACGGCGTCGACCTCGACGTACCGGAGGGCACTGTCCTGGGCCTGCTCGGCCCGAACGGCGCGGGGAAGACCACCACCGTGCGCGTGTTGACGACGCTCCTCCAGCCCGACAGCGGCCGGGCCGTGGTCGCCGGGATCGACGTCCTCAAGCACCCCGAGAAGGTCCGCCGCTCGATCGGTCTCTCCGGCCAGTTCGCCGCGGTCGACGAGTACCTCACCGGCCGCGAGAACCTCCAGATGGTCGGTCAGCTCTACCAGATGAAGGCGAAGGCGGCGAAGGTACGGGCCGACGAACTCCTCGAACGGTTCAGGCTCGCGGACGCGGCCGACCGCACCGCCAAGACGTACTCCGGCGGCATGCGCCGGCGCCTCGACCTCGCGGCCGCCCTCGTCGTCTCCCCGCCGGTCATGTTCATGGACGAGCCGACGACCGGCCTCGACCCCCGCAACCGGCAGGCGCTGTGGGAGGTCATCAAGGAACTCGTCGCGGGCGGTACGACCCTGCTCCTCACCACCCAGTACCTGGAAGAGGCCGACCACCTCGCCCACGACATCTGCGTCGTCGACCAGGGCAAGGTCATCGCGCGCGGCACCTCCGACCAGCTCAAGGCCCAGACGGGCGGCGAGCGCGTCGAGGTCGTCGTCCACGAACCGGCGATGATCCCGGGCGCCCGCGACGTCCTCGCCCGCTACGGCATGGCGGGCCGGGGACAGAGCGAGGTCGCCGTCGAGGACCACACCCGCAAGCTCACCGTCCCCGTCTCCGGCGGCGCCAAGCTGCTCGCCGAGGTCATCCGCGACCTGGACGCCGTCGGCGTCGAGATCGACGACATCGGCCTGCGCCGCCCCACCCTCGACGACGTCTTCATCTCCCTGACCGGCCACGCGGCCGCGCTGACGGAGGAGGAGAGCGGCGGTACGCCCCCACCGACGCGCCGTGACGGCAGTGACGGGCGAGACGGCAGTGACGGGCGAGACGGCCGTGACCGGATGAAGGAGACGACCACGTGAGCACCGTGAACGACTCCCTGGTCATCGCCCGCCGCAACCTCATCCGCATGACCCGGATCCCCGAGATGATCCTGTTCGGGCTGATCCAGCCGGTGATGTTCGTGATCCTCTTCACGTACGTCTTCGGCGGCTCCATGAGCATCGGCGGCAGCACCGATCCGGACGTCTACAAGAACTTCCTGATGGCGGGCATCTTCGCGCAGACCGTCACCTTCGCCACGGCCGGCGCGGGCGCGGGCATCGCGGACGACATGCACAAGGGCCTCATCGACCGCTTCCGCTCCCTGCCCATGGCGCGCGGCGCGGTCCTCACCGGCCGCACCCTCGCCGACCTCGTCCAGACCGCGCTGACGCTCCTGGTCCTCGCGATCGTCGCGCTGATCATCGGCTGGCGCCCGGGCTACGCGGAGCCGACCAACTTCGGCAGGGTCATGGGCGGCTTCGCCCTGCTGCTCCTCCTCGGCTACGCCTTCACCTGGATCGGCGCCCTCATCGGCCTCTCGGTCCGTACGCCGGAGGCGGCGACGTCCGGCGGCCTCATCTGGCTCTTCCCGGTCACGTTCATCTCGAACGCCTTCGTGGACTCCAGCCAGATGCCGTCCTGGCTCCAGCCGATCGCCGAGTGGAACCCTTTCAGCGCCACCGTGCAGGCCTGCCGCACGCTCTTCGGCGACCCGGGCGTCTCCCCGTCCGACGCCTGGCCGATGCAGTACCCGGTGTGGGCGTCGCTGATCTACTCGGTCCTGATCGTCGCGATCTTCCGCACGCTCGCGGTCCGCAAGTACCGCCGCGCGGACGGCTGACAACTCCGGTCAGGGCAGGACACGGAGATTCACAGCAGGTGCGCGGAGATCCAGGGCAGGACACCGAGATCCAGGGCAGGACACCGAGATCCAAGGCAGTTACGCGGAGGCTCAGGGCAGGTACGCGGAGATGACGAGGCCTTCGGGGAGGGCGAGGAACACCGCCCCTCCGGCGGCCAGCGCGTCTCCGGCCACCTGCGGGGTGACGAAGCCGGCGGGCAGGCTGGGCCGGTACTCCTCGATGTCGTCCTCGCCGAGAGGCCCCGAGGCCGGATAGGAGGCCATGCCCTCCGTGCCCGCGACCACGACTCGGTCGCCCGCGAGATAGACGCGCTGCCCGGAGCGCCCGGAAGCCCGCCACTTCTCGCGACCGCTCGCCAGGTCGTACGTGACGACCTGGTCGTCATCGTCGATGACGGCGACGAGCCCGTCCGCGTTCACGGCGGGCCCGGCCGAGACCTGGCGGCCCAGGGTGCGGCGCAGCTTGAGCGTCGCCGGGTCGAGGACGCTCAAGCCGTCGTCCCGCCCCCCTGAGCACAGCACGCTGCCGCTCTTCTCATGGACGGTGAACTCGCCGCAGGCCTCCGCCTCCGTGCCCCGTGCCGCCTCCTTGCCCGTACGGGCGTCCAGGGCCACCGGCACGATGCCGAGCGGGAAGAACACCCGCCCGGCCGCCGCGACCGGGCGCTCCGGAATGGCGTCGAGCGGAGTCCGCCACAGCTCCTCGCCGTCGGAGAGACGCACGGCGGTCGCGAGCCCTGTCCCCTCGGAGCGCATGTCCACGTACGTGGAGTACAGGACCCCGTCAAGGAGGTCGGTGCCCTTCACGGCCCAGTCGCCCCCAGGCTTCGGGATCCGCTTCCGCTCCTTGCCGTCGAGGATCCCGTACGCGACGACCCCGTCCGGCCCCGTCACGTACGCGGTGTCGCCGACGACCGCCGGATACTGGGCTCCGCTGCGCTGCCCCTCGCCCCGCCCCGGCACCTTCCACAGCTGCTTGCCGTCCGCCGCGTTCAGCGCGGTGGCCGCGCCGCCGGGCCCGGGGCAGACGAGGACCTTCGGGGAGAGCGCGCAGGTGCCGCTGCCCGGCTCCACCTCGGTGATCCAGGGCGACCACTCCGCCGGGCGGTACGCGCGGTCCGTGCCCGCCTTGCCGAAGTCGTTGGCGTGGCCCTCGCCGCCGTACGGCAGGACGACCTGGCTCAGCGTCCGCGGCGCCGGAGCTCCCGACGACGTACCGGGGGACGTGCTCGGCGGCGCCCCCGCGTTCCCGCCGGCCGAACCCCCTTCCGTATCGGCCCGGTTGAGCAGCACGACACCCACCGTCGCGAGCACCGCCACCGCCACCGCCCCGGCCACGACAGCGCCCCGGCGCCGCCGACGCGGCTCCCCTGGCGGGGTGGCCGGCGCCACCGGCCGGTCCGTCATCGCGGTGGGGGAGTACGGCACGACCGGCCCGAGCGTCGGCAGGTCCGCCACGCCCGCACCCGAGGCCGCCGCCTCCCCGATGCTCCGCGCCGCCTCCCCGTACGAGGCGAGCAGCGACAGCACCCCACCGGGCCAGGGGAAGACCTCGGGGGTGTCCCCGCCGCCGAGCAGCTCCGCCAACTCCACCGCCGAGGGCCGCTCCGCCGGATCGAGCCGCAGACAGCGCTCCACCACCGGCCGCAACTCGTCCGGGACCCGGGACAGTTCGGCGTCGGCCCGGGTGATCCGGTAGATGACCGCGGCCATCTCCTCGTCGTGGAAAGGCCCTTGGCCGCTCGCCGCGAACGCGAGCACCGCCCCCAGGCAGAACACGTCCGAAGCCGGCACCACGGCCCGGCTCCCCACCAGGTGCTCCGGCGACATGAACCCGGGCGAGCCGACCACCAGACCGGTCGAGGTGAGCGCCGTCGCCTCGAAGGCCTGGGCGATGCCGAAGTCGATCAGCTTCGGCCCCGCCGCGCCGAGCAGGACGTTCGCGGGCTTGAGGTCCCGGTGCAGCACCTTCACCCGGTGCACGGCCGCCAGGGCCGTGGCGAGGGAGACCCCCAGGGCCCGTACGGCCGCGACGGGCAGCGCCCCCGACCGTACGACGGCCTCGGAGAGCGAGGGTCCCGGCACGTACTCCGTCGCCAGCCACGGCGAGGGCGCGTCCGCGTCGGCGTCCACGAGCCGCGCCACACCCGGCCCGTCCACGGTCCGCGCCGCCGCGATCTCCCGCCGGAACCGCGTCCGGAAGTCCCCGTCGACCTCCAGGTCCTCCCGCACGGTCTTCACGGCGGTCATCAGGTACGGATCGGCCGTCGGCTCGTCGGTCCGGCAGGCGAGATGCACCTCGCCCATGCCGCCCGCACCGATCCGGGCGAGCAGGCGGTAGGGCCCGACGAACCGCGGGGGCTGCCCCGACGGAAGAGCTTCCAGCACCGAAAAGGTCCTCTCAGGACGTCACGTGAGTGCTACCGCCTGCGCGGGATCACTCGGGGAGTTCGACCGACGCGACGACGCCCTTGTCGAAGACGACGTACGCGATCCCGCCCACCGGCAGGACCTCCGGCTCCCGGATCTGCTTGGCGTAGAGGTTGCCGTACTGCGGGTCGTAGTCCTCCTCCGCGGCGCGCGGCCCCGGCGCGCCCGGCACCGGGGTGACCTTCAGCCCGGCGGGGGTCCCGTCGGGGCCGAGCCGCACCGAGTAGACGGCGGAGTAGTCGGCGTACACGATCCGATCACCCGCGAGGAGGGGCGAGGACCAGGAGTGGGAGAGCCCCTGGGGCGCCGCCTTCGCCGCGAACGAGCCGGTCTGCCTGCCGCTGCGCGGGTCGAAGAGCTTGAGCCCGCCGTCGAAGGCGGCGACGGTGTTCGCACTGATGACGGACGGTCCCCGCCCCTTCCCGGGGCCCAGTCCCTGCGGCGCCGGCAGGGTGCCCTTGGTGGCGAGCGTGGCGGCGTCGAGGAGATGCACGCTGATCGTGCCGGCGCTGTTGATCCGGCCCTCGGCGCAGTACGCCGACGAGCCCAGGACCTTGATCTCCAGACAGGTCTTGGCGTCGTGGTCCACCTGACCGCGCAGCGTGCCCGTCTTCCCGTCGTAGGCGACGAGCCCTCCGTCGCTGACGGCGTAGACGGTTCCCCGGGCGTAGGCCACCGGCTCGTAGGAAAGTGCCTCGGCCCGGCTGATGCTGGCGTTGGTGAGCGACTTCGTCCACAGTCGCCGGCCGTCGGAGAGGGCGTAGGCCTCCAGGGCGAACCTGCGCGCGAGGTCGTCGTCACCGGAGTCCACCGAGACGAAGACCGTGCCGTCGCCCACGAGCGGTCGGGTACGGGCCTCGAACTGGTCGCCGGCGGCCTTCTTCTCCCAGCGGACCGCACCGGTGCGCGCGTCGCGCACCTGGAGCAGCTCGCCGGAGACGAGGGCCACGACCCCGTCGTGGACGGTGGGCCGGGTGCTTCCCCCGGCGATGAAGACCCCGCCGGAGCCGCTGGTGTAACTGTCCTGCGGGTAGCGGTCGGAGCCGGCGTCCGTGCTCCACAGCTTCTTCCCGCTCGCCGGGTCCAGCGCTTCGTACCGTCCGTCCACCATCCGGCACACCAGGACCTTCTCGCCCGCCGAGCAGCCGTACGCCGGCGCGCTCAGCTTCGCCCGCCACGGCTTCCAGCCGGCCGGCCGCTGGGCCGCGTTCTGCGGGACGACGCCCGAGGAGTCGGCGAGACCCCGGTCGTCCACGCCCGGGACACGCGGACCGGCGGGCGGGGCGGCCTTCGACGGCGCCGAGGGCTTCTCGGCCTCGCCCTCCGGCCACAGCAGATACGTCCCGAGGCCTCCGGCCACGACCGCGAGCGCCAGTACGGCGGCGAGCACCCGCCCCCGCCGTCGGCGCGGAGGGGCGTCGGGCCGCGCGACCGGCCCCTGCGTCGGTACGGAGTGCAGTCCCGGCACCTCGGGCGTCACCACGGGTCCCCGGGGATCACCCGAGGGCGTGGCCGGGACCTCCAGGAGCGGCCCGCCGGAGGCGATGAGCTGGGCGAGCTCCGTCCCGTACTCGCCGATGTGGTCCCGTACGCCCTCCGGCCACGGGAAGCGCCGTCCCGCGTCCCCGCCGAGCAGTTCCGCGAGCTCCTCCGGCGCGGGCCGGTCCGCCGGGTCCAGGGCCAGACAGGCGGCGACGGTCCCGCGCAGCTCCTCCGGCACCCGGCTCAGGTCGGCCTCGGCCTGCGAGACCCGGTACAGGACGGCGGCGAGCGGCCCGTCGCCGAAGGGGTCCTCGCCGGTCGCGGCGTAACAGAGGAGCGAGCCGAGGCAGAAGACGTCGGAGGCGGTGGTCACCCGCCGCGCGCCGGCCACGTGCTCGGGGGACATGAAGGCGGGGGTGCCGACCATCATCCCCGTCGCCGTCATGGTGGTGGCGGTGCTGCTGCGGGCGATGCCGAAGTCGATGAGCCGGGGGCCGTCGACGGAGAGCATGACGTTCCCGGGCTTGAGGTCCCGGTGCAGGACTCCGGCCCCGTGCAGGTCGGCGAGGGCGCGGGCGACGTCGGCGCCGACGGCGCGCACGGTGGCGACGGGCAGCGGGCCGCCGCGCCGCACGGCCTGGGAGAGGCTGGGCCCGGGGACGTACGCGGTGGCGAGCCAGGGCACGTCGGCGTCGGCGTCGCCGCCGACGGGCGCGGCGGCGTAGGGGCTGGAGACGAGAGCGGCGACCCGGATCTCGCGCCGGAACCGGTCCCGGAAGGCGGGGTCGCCCGCGACGTCCCGCCGCACGGTCTTCAGGGCGACGTAGACCCCGTCGGCCGCCCCCCGGGCGAGGAAGACCTCACCCATGCCGCCGGCGCCGAGCCGGGCCAGCACCTCGTACGGTCCGATCTGCCGTGGCGTGCCCTCGCGTAAAGGTCCCAGCACTTCGCCCATCCCCCAGTGACGTGCGGTCAGAGCGGCATCATTACATGTGCATGCAAGGCGAAGGGCCGGATCCCCGAGGGGTCCGGCCCTTCACGCACAGGCTCGCGCCGAAGACGGCAGGGCGAAGGCTCAGCCGGTGTACGGCTTCGCGCTGAGGATCTTCACCTGGGCCTTCTTGCCGTTCGGCAGCTCGTACTCGGCGTCGTCACCGGCCTTCTTGCCGTTGACGCCGACGCCGAGCGGCGACTGCGGCGAGTAGGTCTCGATGTCGTCACTCGCGTACTCGCGGGAGGCGAGCAGGAAGGTCATCGTGTCGTCCTCGTCGCCGTCGAAGGCGATCGTGACGACCATGCCGGGCTCGACGACGCCGTCGTCCGCCGGGGCCTCGCCGACCTTGGCGTGCTGGAGCAGCTGGGTGAGCTGGCGGACCCGGAGCTCCTGCTTGCCCTGCTCCTCCTTGGCCGCGTGGTACCCGCCGTTCTCGCGCAGGTCGCCCTCTTCGCGCGCCGCCGCGATCTTGGTCGCGATTTCGGTACGCGCGGGACCAGACAGGTACTCAAGCTCTCCCTTGAGCTTGTTGTACGCCTCCTGGGTGAGCCAGGTGACGTTGTCGCTGGTCTGGGTCACAGGTGCTCCTCGTAGGTACTGGGAATACAAAGCATCGCCCTACACGGGCAGCAGGCGCTTCCCGGTGGGCGAAACCACGAGCCTAACAATGAGTGGCGAAAAGCGGGAGGACATAAACCATCAAGATGGCGTCACCCCAGGTCACGCCCGTGACCCGCCGGGACTCGTCACCCGGTCCCTACCCACCGCTACCGGGCCGTACACACCACGAGCTCGGCACTCGTCGCGAGCGCGGTCGTACGGAGCGTGAAGAGGCTGTCGACGCGGGCGGCGGGGTCGTCGATCCGTACGTCCTTGCGGGCGACCTCGGTGCCGTCCTCGGCCCGCGACCGCAGCGTGCAGACGCCCTTGACGCCCTCGTCCTTGCGGACCTCCAGGTGCACCTGCACCTCGGTGGGGCTCACCACGTCGAACTTGATCATCTCGGCGCTGATCTTGCTGTCGACGACGTAATGCCAGCCGAACCAGCCCATCATGCCGAGGAAGAGGACACCCAGCACCGCTCCGGTGATCCTGAGCTTGCGGTCGGCCCGCTCGTCCGCGGAGCGGCCGTAGCGCCCTTCGGGCAGCTGCTCTCGCACCGCGCTCATGGTGGATCCTCTCGAAGCCGGGGGTGGCGGAATTTTCACTCCCCCGATTCCGTCACTATAGAAGCCTCCCTCCGCGTCGAATCACTGAGGATCGAGTCTTGACCGAGCAACTGCGACTGATGGCCGTGCACGCCCACCCCGACGACGAGTCGAGCAAGGGTGCGGCCACGATGGCCAAGTACGTGTCCGAGGGGGTGGACGTCATCGTGGTGACGTGCACGGGCGGCGAGCGCGGCTCGGTCCTCAACCCCCAGCTCCAGGGTGACGCCTATGTCGAGGCGAACATCCACGAGGTGCGCCGCAAGGAGATGGACGAGGCCCGCGAGATCCTCGGCGTCTCCCAGGAATGGCTGGGATTCGTCGACTCCGGCCTGCCCGAGGGCGACCCGCTGCCCCCGCTCCCCGAGGGCTGCTTCGCCCTGGAGGACGTCGACACGGCGGCCGGCGCGCTGGTCCGCAAGATCCGCTCGTTCCGCCCGCAGGTCATCACGACCTACGACGAGAACGGCGGCTACCCGCACCCCGACCACATCATGACCCACAAGATCACGATGGTGGCCTTCGACGGCGCGACCGACGCCGAGAAGTACCCCGAGGCCGAGTTCGGCCCGGTCTGGCAGCCCCTGAAGCTCTACTACAACCAGGGCTTCAACCGTCCCCGCACCACCGCCCTCCACGAGGCGCTGCTGGCCCGCGGCCTGGAGTCCCCCTACGGGGAGTGGCTGGAGCGCTGGAGCGAGTTCGAGCGCAAGGAGCGGACGCTCACGACCTTCGTGCCGTGCGCCGACTTCTTCGAGATCCGCGACAAGGCCCTGATCGCCCACCGCACCCAGATCGACCCCGACGGCGGCTGGTTCCGCGTCCCGATGGAGATCCAGAAGGAGGTCTGGCCGACGGAGGAGTACGAGCTCAGCAAGGCGCTGGTGCCGACCTCCCTCCCCGAGCAAGATCTCTTCGCGGGCATCCGCGACAATGCCTGACATGAGCGCACACCTGGCACTGACCCAGCTTGTCCCCTTCGCCGCCGAAGAGCTGGACAAGAACAAGGTGACCCCCGGCGTCCTCGGCTTCGTCGTCTTCGCGGTCCTGGCCCTCGCGGTCTGGCAGCTGATGAAGTCGATGAACCGCCACATGGGCAAGGTCTCCTTCGAGGAGGCCCCGGACCCGGCGGCCACCCCGGACACCCCGGCGGCCAAGGCCGGCGCCACCGGGAAGTAGACCCAGCCCCACCGGCCAGGCCCCGACCCTGCCCGCCACGACGGCCCGTACCCCCGCGGTACGGGCCGTCCGCGTTTTCGGGACGGGCCCCATGCGGAATTCCGGAAGTGAATATTCCGTTTGCTGTCGTCGGTGATATCGCGCTGGTAATGCGCGTCCATCCCGTCGGTGCCCGGTGTCCTTGGTGGTGTCGCCCAAGCCTCTCGATATCCGATGGCGGCTGAGGTATTGCCCGTGATCCACGGCGCCCCCACCGCCCCTCGCCTGCCCCTTTGTTGTGATCTTGGTGTGTCCACCCTATATACCCGTCAAGATCGACTTTGTTTTTGTTTTCACCAAGAAAAGACGAATGGGCCGCCTGTTAATCTGTGGCGTTCTATTTCGGGTTTTAATAAGGGGTGGGGTGTGAAACGTCTCAGGGGACGTGCATTTTCAGCCGCATTGATAGCCACGGTTCTGGCCGGAGCGCTGCCGGGCGCGGCCATTGCGGCGGACCGGAACGGGGGCGCGCCGCGAACGGAGCTGAAGCAGCCGAAGGCCGTTCCGGTGAAGCCGATGGCCGCGGGTGGCGCGAAGCGCAAGGACGATGCCGCCGCGCACCCCTGGCGGGGGGCTCCGAAGGTCACGTGGCCCGCGGCGGGTAGCGCGGACTTCGATCTGGCCGCCCCAGACCCTGTGAAGGGTGCGGCTCCGAAGGCGATGCGCGGCCCGGTCGAGGGCACCGGACCGCTGCCGGTGAAGGTGGCGCCGGGCGGCGCGTCGGCACGGCGGGCGGGCGCTACCGCCCAGGGATCCCAGCCCGCCGCCGAGGCCGCCAAGGTCAGGGTCACCATCGCCGACCGGGCCGCGACCCGAAAGGCGGGAGTCGACGGCGTACTGCTGTCGGTGGGGGGCAGCGACGGATCCGGAATCCAGGGTCCGGTCGAGGTCCAGGTCGACTATTCGGCGTTCCGCAGCGCGTACGGCGGCGACTGGGCCGCCAGGCTGCGCCTCGTGCAGATGCCGGCGTGTGCGCTGACCACGCCCGAGAAGGCGGAATGCCAGAGCCGCCGGCCGCTGGAGACGAAGAACGACACCGAGACGGGCAGCGTGTCGGCCGAGGTCGAGGCGGCCCCGCGGTTCACGGCGGCCTCCGCTCGGACCATGGCGATGTCCGGGGCGACGGCACTGGCGGTCACGGCCGGCTCAGGAGGCTCCTCCGGCGACTACAGCGCCTCACCGCTGGAGGCGTCCGGCTCCTGG
This sequence comes from Streptomyces sp. NPDC055103, assembly GCF_053607625.1. Lineage (NCBI taxonomy): Bacteria > Bacillati > Actinomycetota > Actinomycetes > Kitasatosporales > Streptomycetaceae > Streptomyces > Streptomyces sp. NPDC055103. The sequence continues at coordinate 17,237 of NZ_JBSGTX010000059.1, read as the reverse complement.
AGCGCGGGCGGCTCGACCGGCGCCCTGAGCTGGTCCTACCCGATCGGTGTTCCCACGGTGCCCGGCGGCCTGATGCCGGGGGTGGCACTGAACTACAGCTCCCAGTCCGTGGACGGGCGTACGGCCGTATCGAACAACCAGCCCGGCTGGCTGGGTGACGGCTGGTCGTACGAGCCGGGGTTCATCGAGCGCAAGTACAAGTCGTGCAACGACGACAAGACCGGCGGCACGAACACCACCAAGTCGTGGGACCAGTGCTGGTTCAGCAACAACGCCACCCTGTCACTGGGCGGCAAGTCCACCGAGTTGGTCTACGACCCGGTCAAGGGCTGGCACCCGGAGTCGGACTCGGGCGAGAAGGTCGAGAAGCTGACCGGTGCCGTCAACAACGACAAGGGCACCGCGGGCGTCGACGGCGAGGGTGAGCACTGGAAGGTCACCACGACCGACGGCACCCAGTACTTCTTCGGCCTGAACCGCCTGCCGGGCTGGAGGGACAACGGCACCGCCGCCGACGACCCGGTCACCAACTCCGCCTGGACGGTGCCCGTCTTCGGCAACCAGCCGGGAGAGCCCTGCTACAACGCCACCTTCGCCGGCGCCTGGTGCCAGCAGGCCTGGCGCTGGCAGCTCGACTACGTGGTGGACCTGCACGGCAACGCGATGGCCTACTACTGGGACGCCGAGAAGAACAACTACGGCCGCGCCTTCTCCGAGACGACCGGCAAGGGCACCAACACCCCCTACACCCGGGGCGGCTGGCTGAACCGCATCGACTACGGCCTGCGCTCCGACGCCGTCTACACGGGCAAGGCCATGGGACAGGTGCAGTTCGGCGTCTCCGAGCGCTGCCTGACCACCTGCGGCACCTTCGACGCGGCCAACGCCGCGAACTGGCCGGACACGCCCTTCGACCAGATGTGCCTGGACGGCGCGGAGTGCGCGGACCAGTTCTCCCCGACCTTCTGGTCCCGTAAGCGACTGACCAACATCACGACCAAGGTGCTCACCGCGGGCACCTACAAGGCCGTGGACTCCTGGGCCATGGCCCAGGACTTCCCCGCCGCCGGCGACGGCATCTCCCGACCGATGTGGCTGAAGTCCATCTCCCACACGGGGAAGGTCGGCGGCGACCAGACACTGCCGCCCGTGACCTTCACCGGTGAGCAGCTGCCCAACCGCGTCGACAAGACCGGTGACGGCCTCGCCCCGTTCATCCGCCTGCGGATGTCGCAGATCACGTCCGAGACCGGCGGCGTCATCGGGGCCTACTACTCCCCGCCCGACTGCACCGCCACCACCCTTCCCGCCGCCGACGGCACCAACACCACCCGCTGCTTCCCGGTGAAGTGGGCGTACGAGGGCTACACCGCCCAGCTGGACTGGTTCAACTCCTACGTCGTCACGCAGGTCGTCGAGGGAGACAACCTCGCGTCGACCCCCGACACGGTCACCTCGTACAGCTACCTCGGCGGCGCGGCCTGGCTCAAGAGCACGGACGAGTTCACCAAGGCCGAGGACCGCACCTACTCCGTCCCGCGCGGCTACGGCCGTGTGCAGACGCGGACCGGTGCGGCTTCGGACCCGAAGACCCTGAGCGAGACGCGCTACTTCCGGGGCATCGACGGGGCGGCGGTGGACGACTTCGCCGACGTCGCGGTCACCGACCGGGAGCAGTTCGCCGGCATGCCGCGCGCGACGGCCACCTACAACGGCGACGGCGGCGCGCTGGTCTCCGCGACCTCCTCCACACCGTGGAGGTCGGCCGCGACGGCCTCACGTGCCCGCCCCGGCCTCCCCGACCTCCAGTCCCACCTGACGGGTGTGGAGAAGGAAGGGACGCTGACCGCCGTCACCGGTGGACAGCGCAAGACCTCCCTCACCCGCACCTTCGACGCGTACGGCATGGTCACCCAGACGTCCGACCTGGGCGACGAGGACAAGACCGGCGACGAGACCTGCACCACCGCCTCCTTCGGCCGCAACACCGCCGTCTGGCTGCTGGACAGGGTGTACCGCACGGAGACGGTAGCCGCCGCCTGCGGCGCCACGGTGAGCCGGCCCGCCGACGTCATCTCGGACAACCGCGTCTACTTCGACGGTGCGACGACACCCGGCACCGCACCCACCAAGGGCGACGCCACCAAGCTCGAACAGATCAACGGCGCGGGCACCGGCTACGACATCGTCAGCACCACCCCGGTCGCCGACTACGACATCTACGGCCGCGCCCTCAGCACGACCGACGTCTACGGCAAGAAGGTCACGACCACCTACACGCCGGCCACCGGCGAGGTCCCGACCACCACGGTGGTGACGAACCCGCTCGGCCACCAGGTCACCACCACGGCCGACCCGCTGCGCGGCCAGCCGCTCAGCGTCACCGACGCCAACGCGCGGGTGACCACCACGGCGTACGACCCGTTCGGCAGGGTCGTCAAGATCTGGCACCCGGGCCGGTCCGCCGCGACCTACCCCGATTCGCCGAGCTACACGTTCTCCTACCTCGTGCGCAACGACGGTGCCAATGTCGTCACGACGAGAGCCCTGGACCACGAATCGGTCTACCAGACGTCCTACGCGTTCTACGACGGTCAGCTGCGCTCCCGTCAGACCCAGTCCCCGTCGCCCGACGGCTCGGGACGACTGGTCAACGAGACCTCCTACGACACCCGCGGCCAGGCCTGGCGCTCCTCCGGCATGTTCTACGCCAGTGACAAGCCGGAGCCCGTCCTGGTGACCGGCGCGGAACTCACCTACCCGGCGTCCACCGACACCCTCTTCGACGGTGCGGGCCGTGTCACCGACGTCATCGCCCGGAGGTTCGGCGACGAGACCAAGCGAACCACCACGGTCTACACCGGCGACACCGTCACGGTCGTCCCGCCCGTCGGCGAGAGCGCCAGGACGACGGTGCAGGACGCCAGGGGACGTACCACCGAAATCAAGCAGTACCTGGACAGCACCCGTACGGACTCGCAGTCGACGACGTACGTGTACAACAAGCACGGCAGGCTCGCCCAGGTCACCGACCCTTCCGGTGCCGTCTGGAAGTACGGCTACGACGTACGCGGCCGCCAGACCCACGTGGAGGACCCGGACAAGGGAATCTCGGACACCACGTTCGACAAGGGCAACCGCGCCACCGACGTCACGAACGCCCGTGGCACCCTGCACACCGACTACGACGAGCTGGGCCGCCAGACCGCACGCAAGCAGGGCGCCACCACCCTCGCGACGTGGACCTACGACACGGCCACCGGCGGCAAGGGCAAGCCGGCGACGTCCACCCGCTGGATCGGCGGCAAGGCGTACGAGTCCGCGATCACCTCCTACAACGCCCTCTACAAGCCGGTCGTCAACCAGGTCACCATCCCGGTGGCCCCGGAGACGGGCGCGCTGGCGGGCACCTACAAGTGGACGACCTCCTACAACCCCAACACCGGCCAGCCGATGTGGACCCTGCAGCCGGCCATCGGCGGGCTCCCGGCCGAGAAGGTCGCCAACAGCTACACCACCACCGGCGGTCTGCTGAAGACCATGGGCGCCGGCGCCGACCCGATCGTCTCGGCGATGACGTACGACCACTACGGCCGGGCGACGCGAGCCGAGTACGGCGCGTTCGCCGCGCACCTGTGGAGCTCCTACGAGTACGACGAGCACACCGGCGCACTGACCCGCTCCTACACCGACCGCGAGCTGGCGCCGCAACGCATCGACGACACCCACTACACCTACGACCCGACGGGCAACATCACTTCGGTGACCACCGCGTCCGGCCAGGACGCACAGCGGGTGACGGACACGCAGTGCTTCTCCCTTGACGGCCTGCGCCAGATCACCGAGGCATGGACGGCCGCCCCGACCGCTACCGACGGCTGCGCGGCAGGACCGTCGGCCACCACGGTGGGCGGCCCGGACGCGTACTGGACGTCGTACTCCTACGGCCCGACCGGAAACCGCACCAAGGAGATCCAGCACAAGACGCCGTCGGGCCCGTCCGGCGACATCACGCGCACGTACGGCACTCCGGCCGCGGGCAAGCATGCGCTGCCGTCGGTCAGCCAGACCGGCCCGGCGGGCACCACCGCGGAGACGTACACGTACAACGGGACCGGCGACACGCAAACCCGCAAGATCGGTTCCGCGCCCGTACAGAGCCTGGACTGGGACGCGGAAGGCCACCTGGCCGGCACCACGCAGGGAACGGCGGTCACCGGCTACCGGTACGACGCCGACGGCCAGCGGCTCATCCGTACGGATTCCGGCGGCACCACGCTGTACCTGCCGGGCGGCAACGAGGCCAAACTGGGCAAGACCGGCACGGTCGTCGGCACCCGCTACTACAGCGCGGGCGAGACGGTCGTGGCGATGCGGACCGGCGGGAAGCTCACTTTCCTCTTCGCCGACCACCACGGCACCGCCACCACCCAGGTCGACGCGGTCACGCAGGCGATCACCCGCCGCAAGACCGGTCTCTTCGGCGGTCCCCGCGGTCCTCAGCCCACCAACTGGGCCGGGGACAAGGGCTTCGTCGGCGGCACCCGGGACACGGACACGGGTCTCACCCACCTCGGCGCCCGTGAATACGACCCGTCCATCGGGCGCTTCATCAGCGTCGACCCGCTCATGGACCTGACCGACCCACTCCAGATGGACGGGTACGGCTACAGCCACAACAACCCCATCACACGCAGCGACCCGACGGGCCTGTACGACCCGGACGAGCGGGATTACTGCCAGAAGAACCCCGGCCAGTGCGAGGGCGGGAAGATCAAGCACGTCAAGCCGGGCAAGGCCCTGACGGCCGACACGGACGGCAAGGGGACCATCACCAAGGTCTACGACAAGCAAGGTGTGCCGCACCACATCATCAACAAGACCGACGGCCCGACGGCGACGACGGCGTTCGACACGATGAACGACGACCTGCGGAGAGCGGGCCTGTACTACGACCCCAAGACCGGTAACGGTGAGATGTACCTGATCCAGGACGACACGAATCCGGACGTCAAGAAGCAGGCGCCCATCAAGGATGAGAACGGCAACTCGGTGAGGGCCGGCACGACCGCCGACTTCGTCAAGGTCACCTGGAGGAACGGCCAGATCGTGGATGTCGACTCGTATGACGCCACGGGTTCCACCCAGGCAGCGGCCAAAGCGCGCACGACAGTCGACAAGAAACTCCGCGAGCAGACGAACAACGTCGTCTTCGTCGCCAAGGACCTGACCCAGGCGCAGGAGATGTCAGCCCTCTACGAGGGCGATCCCCACGTGAGGGTGATCTACCCGGACGGGGACTTCGACTCGCGACGGGTCTTCGTGGCTCCGGCCGTGACGCCCGCGACGCCCGGGGGGTCGAAGGGGTCGAAGGGGCCGAAGGTACGTGCCTTCGGCGTGATCGGCGGAGCCCTGGCCGTGGCGCAGGCCCCGAGTTACGTCCGTGAGTACGGGTGGGCGCGAGGCGGCTGGGAGATGTTCAAGGATTCGATGGACCCCTTGGGCCTGTCCGACGACACGCCGGATCCCTTCATCACCGAAGGTCAGTGCAACATCGACATCGAGTGTGCCTGAGTCCCCGGTCACCTGAGTCAGGCTCGATGAGGGGCCCCGCGCCTGCCGTACGGCGGTGCGGGGCCCCACCTCATGCGGAGGGTGTGTCGGTCCGGGAGAGGTATCCGGTGACGCTGTTCTCGTAGGGCTCCCGCCTGGTGTGCGGCAGAGGCACCTCCACCAGGGAACCGTCGTAGATCATCCACAGCCCGAAACACGCGTCGTCCTCGTCACGCACCAGTACCTGGACCGACTGCGGGTCAGGCCAGGGGAGCGATTCGAGGTGCGTCAGCAGCCCGTGCCAGTTGAGGCGGGTGAACTGGATGATCCACGCGTAACACTCGTCGGAGGGCATGCCCGAACCGGAGAACACGCCGTCGTCGACGCGCGTGAAGCACTGGTGCCACTCCCGGTTCCCGTCAGGCCGGGTGAGCGGCTCCATCACCTCCTCGGCGCCCCTCGCAAGCACGATGACCTCAGCGAATCTGCTCATGGGCCCAGTATCCCAACAGGCCCACACCGAGCGGACACCGCAGGCGAGCCGACCCCTGGCCGGCTCGGACAAGGCCGAGAACGGGGAGACCGCTCCGTCGTTACACGACCCTGAGATCGACCGCGACGGAGAAGGGCGCGGCGGCCTTCACCGTGCCGGTGAACATCTCGCCGTCCCTGTAAGCCCTGGTGGCGGGGTCGAGGACATAGGTGTAGACGATCGGGACACCGGTGGCGGCCTGCTCGACCCGCCAGTAGAAGGGGATCCCGGCCTTGGCGTACTGGTCCACCTTCACGATCCTGTCGGTGGTCTCCGAGCCGGGTGACACGACCTCGACGACGAGGAGTACGTGCTCGGGGCGGGTGGGCGTGAGGTCGATGGTCTCCGCCCGATAGACGATGACGTCCGGACGGCGGTTTGTGAGCGGAACGTCCTGCAGGCGGACGTCGAAGTCCGTGTCGGCGTTCCAGCCCGGGCCCGCGGCGGCGTCCAGGGCGTTGGCCAGGATCCGCGCCAGCCGGCTGTGCCGTTTGGAGGCGCTCGGACTCACGACGACCATCCCGTCCACGACCTCGATGCCGGCGCACTGCTCCTCGGACCAGGAGTCGTACTGCTCCGCGCTGATCTGCGTATGCATCCACGCGGGCGCCACCATCTCGGCGGTCATGGAGTACCTCCTTCGAGGAGCCTCGGCAGGTCCGGCGCTGCTGCGCCCCAGCCTACTGTTCCGAGGTGTCAAGCGAGGCGGGCTCGCGAGCGGTTCGCCGGTCGTTGCAGGCGCTGTGAGAGGCTGGGCCGTATGAACCGGTTGGCTGGTATGACCTCGCCTTATCTGCTTCAGCACGCCGACAATCCGGTCGACTGGTGGCCGTGGGGGCCGGAGGCGTTCGAGGAAGCGAAACGGCGCGATGTACCCGTTCTGCTGTCGGTCGGTTACTCCGCGTGCCACTGGTGCTAGTGAACTTACAAAACCAGGTAGTCCGTACCTGGGGTGTTTCCAGAGGGTAGCCACGTGGGCGCGTACGATGAGCGGCTAGGTGGAGACATGGACGCCTGGGGCGAAGGCCAGCTGGCAGCCTCTCCCGAGTGGACGCCCGAGCAGTAGTCGTTGCCGCTGTTGCTTGACTAGAGGGCGTAAGCGCACGACGATGGCCCGCACTCGAGACCAAGGGTGGGATCAGCTAGCCGTGATCAAGCCATGGGCTGAAACGGAGCCGACCACAGTGCGGCGGCAACCGGGGTCCAATCGCAATCGGTCCGGGCATCGCCGAGAGCGGCTGCCGCCACCACGTTCTCGTTCTTCACCACGCCTCAACCTGAGGTTGGAAAGGCTCAGAGGCTGCTCAGCACCTCGCTCAGGTCGTGGGTGAACGACTGCCATGATGCGAGCTGCTTGACGGGACCCTCGCGATCTAGCATCTGGAGGAGCCGCGCGCGGTTCTCTGAGAAGCGCGCCTGGACTTTCTTGAGGCCGCGGCCCTTCTCCTCACTGGCCGTGGCGATGGCTTGCTTGAGCAGTGCTTTCGGGTCCGCCACGGACTCCGCCCGGTTCGGTTTCGGAAGGTTGAGTGAAACTCTGCCGTTGGGGTTCCCCGCCACCTCCCGGATCGCCCTAGGGTCGAGGATCAGCCAGGCCTCCAGCATACGCACGGGGATCACGGGCACGTGGGCCAAACCGGGGCTCACCGAGGCCACCGCGTCGGCGATCTCATCGCGACGTGTCTGCTGGGGATTGCCGTCGGAGTCGCGGTGGATCACTACCAGGTCGTACTCGTCTGCGTCGTGGCTGAGCTGCCGCGCGGCTCGCAGCTTGTCCCCGACCGAGTGCCCAGGCTTGTTCGGCAGGCGGTGCAGGTCCGGCACGGTTACGTGGATCTCCCGGCCAGTCTCGACCGCGATCGCCTCAATGTGAAAGCGCAGGCCGGTGTCGCTGGATCCCTCGCAGAGGTAGAGGGCGCGAAGGGTCACGAGGCGCTCTCCTCAAGAGTCAGCCGGGCCTGTGGGGGAGAAGTGAGGTACGCAAGGATGTCGGCCACTGTGCCGTAGCCCTTCTCCACACCGCCTGCACGCCAAGTGCCGGCCAGCGGCCGGAGCCGCAAGGCGCGCGCGGTCTTGCTTCCCTCCCTGGGAACGGTGGCCGTGTCGGCGATGAGCAGGTCCGCGGGATCGACGAGTTGCACGACCCCCGGTGAATGCGTGTTGATCAGGACCTGCCGGAAGGGGTTGTCCTCGTCCACCGGTTCGGAGGGGTCCACCGCCAGATCCCGTACAAGGTTCACCATGGCGAGGAGATTGGCCGGGTGAATACCGTTCTCCGGCTCCTCCATGCAGAGCAGGCCCTGCGCGCTGGGGTCCTCCAACAGCACGCAGAGGGCCAGGAAGCGCAGGGTCCCCTCAGACAGGCTACGAGCAGGCAGTTCCATGCCGTTGATCTCATGGAGCTTGATCGTGAGCAGCTCACGTGTGTCGTCGGCCTCGACGTGCAGCGTGCGTACGTGCAGGCCTGACAGGTCCGACAGGCGTCCCGCGACCCGCGAGTAGACCCGCGCGGGATCGTCCGGGGACTTCTCCCGCGCGATCCGGTCCAGGCTCCGTGGCAGGTGCAGGCCATCGGGCTGCATTGTGCTGGGGTCCTGATAGCGGTCCGAGGTGCGCAGGGCCGAGGGCTCAAGGGCCAGCCGTCGCCAGGATTGCATCTCCCGTCTGGCCGCCAGAATGGTGGGGTCGTCGTTCCGGTTGATCGTGGAGAGCATGGTCCCAGGTGCCCGGCTCGCAGGCGCGGGACGCGGCTGGCCCCTGCGGCCGTCGGCGTGGATCTGGACGACGGCATCGCCTGTGTCGAGAGACGTGGAGATGTAGGGGGCCGTTGACGGGCGGCCGCGGACCACGGTGTTCCGAAAGCCCTTGGCGCTGTGCGGAAACCGCAGTTGCGACGCGGCATCACGGGGCCTGATCTTGCTGAGATCCTCGTACAGCAGCGTCAGTCTGCCGCCGCGCTCCCCGCCTCGCGGTGGTTGGTAGCCGAGCCTGAGCTCGTAACGCAGAAACGTGGACGTCGGCTCGGCGAGTCGGCCGAAGTCGTCCTCTACTTCCCCGGGGATGATCATCTCCGCGGCGAACGTCATCAGGTGTTCGCCCTCCGCGTAGCCGTTCCAGAACAGGTCGCGCGCGTCACCGTGCAGCGAACCATGGGTCCCGCGCACAGCCTGGGCAGCCTCGATCATGGAACGGTCGGCGAGCAGGCTCAGAAACTGGATCGCGTCGAAGACGTTCGATTTTCCCGTGCCGTTCTCCCCCGCGATACAGGTGAAGGGACCGAACTCGACCCTGAGATCCAACAGGTTCTTGAAGCCATCGACTTCGAGTCGCGTCAGCATGTATCCCCTCGATGGTCTACCCCGGCCTGACCCAGGTACCCGCGGTTGCCGACTGGGTCCTGTGCCGGTGCGCACAGAATGATAGGGGTCGGGGATGTGCCTGGTGGTGTCTATCCGGCCGGTCACCGGCGACGGACGCGGCCAGCCAGCCGGGGAGCTGGCAGGATGTATCCGACAGGACAGTGGATCGTGGACGTCGACGACGTACGGAGGAGAGGTCGCCGCTGTGCCTCCGACTGGCGGAGCCGAGACGGGGACGTCCTCGCTGGACCGTGCCGCACTCGTCTCAGACGTGCGGAAACAGGTTCTGGCACTGCGGACGGACCTCCGCGAGCGCAGCGACAATGTCGACCGTTACCGCAGCCGCCTGCGGAACGCATACGAGCAGGCGAGGGCGGCTCGGCGCACGGCCGACACGTATGGTGTCTGGCGGGACGAGCGCATCACGCAGGCGGCGGTGGCGTGGGTGCTCGGCACAGTGTTCGTGCGCTTCTGCGAGGACAACGGGCTCATCCGCTGGCCGTTCATCGCGGGGCCGGGACGGAGGCTGGCACAGGCGGAGGAACGGCAGGACGCCTATCGTGCGGAGCACCCCGGGAACGGCGACCGGGAATGGCTGCTGGAGTCGTTCACACACCTGGCCCGGTCCCACCGAGCGATGGCCCGCGTCTTCGACAGACGGCACAGCCCACTGTGGCAGTTGTCGCCCTCTCCGCAGGCCGCGGCCGAGCTGGTCTCGTTCTGGCGCCGGCGCAACAGGGACGGCTCGATCCGATTCGACTTCACCGACCCGGAACTCGATACCCGGTTCCTCGGAGATCTCTATCAGGACATCAGTGACACGGCCTCCAGGTCCTACGCCCTGGTCCGGACACCTGAATACATCGAGGCTTTCATCCTGGACCTCACCGTGGATCCGGCTGTCGCGGAGTTCGGCCCTCGAGGCTTCCGCGGTATCGACCCGGCCTGTGGGTCGGGAACCTTTCTGCTCGGGCTCTTCGAACGCCTTCTCGGTGCCTGGCGCGCGCGAGAGCCTGGAACCGCGGATCGCGAGCTGGTTTGCCGGGCCCTGGAATCAGTCCACGGCTGTGACCTGAATCCGTTCGCCGTGAGTATCACGCGGTTCAGGCTGCTGATGGCCGCCACACGGGCGAGTGGTGAGCGCGTGCTGGGGGAGGTTCCCCAGCACATGGTCAATGTGGCTGTCGGAGATGCTCTGTTGGGAGGGCGAGGCGCCCCGGGGCAGTCGCCAGCGAAGCCCCCAGGGGACTGGGAGGACGAGGGCGTTGGGACTGCTGAGGATATTGATGAGTTCTCCGAGCGATGCGACCTGCTGGGGGCCGGTTCCTACCATGTCGTGCTGGGTGAGCCCCCCTTCACGGTCGTGCGTGACAAGTTCAAGAGGGCTGCGTACAGGGAGGCGTATGCCACGGCCGTCGGCGCGTTCCCGCTCTCGGTTCCCTTCGTGGAGCGCATGTTCCAGCTTGCGGTGAGGGGAACCGGCGGAGAACCCGGTGGCTACGTCGGGCAATGGATGCCCAGTTCGTTCACGAGGCGTGGTTTCGGCGAGAAGCTGATCGAGGAGTTCCTTCCGCGTGTCGGGTTGACGCACGTGATCGACACGTCTGGAGTCTTCGTACCGAGCCATCGGACCCCGACCCTGATCCTGATCGGGCGGAATGATCCGAGCCCACGTGACGCCCCGGTGAGGTCGGTGCTCGGCGTGCGCGGGGAGCCGGCGATGCCGCAGGATCCGGCCGAGGGAATTGTGTGGCAGGCGATCGTCGACCAGATCGACCGGCCCGGCACCACCTCGGAGTGGGTGAGCGTCCAGGACGAGCCGCGGCAGCGTTACTCGCGCTTCCCGTGGACGATGACGGGAGGCGGTGGAGCGGACCTCATGGATGCGCTCTCGGAGGCCCCGCGACGGTTGTCGGACTTCCTCTCTGGTCCGCCCCGAGTCGTCGCCGACCCGGGGCAGCGAGATGTCTTCACCCTCGGGCGGTCGTGGTTCACCCGGCACCCAGACTCGGCCAGTGCGGGCCGCGGCATGGTCACGGGCGAGACGGTACGGGACTGGCGCGTGAGAGCGTCGACCGAGGTACTTGCTCCCTACGACGATCACGGCTCTCCGCTCGCGCTGGACCTCGACACCGCGTGGGGACGCCATCTCTGGGCGATGCGCCAGGTTTTGCGGACAGCGCCGGGCGCAAGGGATGCATCCCGGTCCCGCCCTTGGTGGACCTGGAGGGTCTGGTCGCTGGGCGACGATCGCGAGCCGGCGATCACGTTCGCGTATGCGGCGACGCACAACCACTTCGCGCTGGAGCCCGGTCGGAAGGCGTTCAGCCGGACCGCCCCTATGCTCCGGCTGCCCTCAGCCACAGACGAGAACGACCTCTTCGCAATTCTGGGGGTTCTCAACTCATCGGCAGTCTGTTTCTGGCTGAAGCAGGCCAACGCCACCACAGGGGCCGACGGGCTCGATTCCCCCCTGCCTGGTCAGGAATGGGCCCGACCCTACCTCTTCGCGGCGGCTTCCTTCTCACGCCTTCCCTTGCCGGGCGGCACTCCACCGGACCACGCGCGGGAGCTGTATGACCTGGGGCTGGTTCTCGATGCCCACGAGCCGGGCGACGTGTGCACGGGTGAACACCCGCCCAGCCGAAGCACACTGAACGCGGCGAGAGTCGTCCAGGAGAGGGCACGTCATCGGATGACCGCGCTTCAGGAGGAACTGGACTGGGACGTCTACGCCGCCTACGGGCTGCTGTCCGCTGATGAGCGGACTCGTCTGACCACCGTCCCCGGCACCGACTTGCCGCCGCTCCGGCCGGGCGAGCGTGCCTTCGAAATCGTGCTGGCACGCAAGGTCGCCGACGGTACTGCCTCGTCGTCCTGGTTCCAGAGGTTGTCCTGGTTCGAAAAGCAGGGAGTCACGCCGGTCACCGACGTCCCGAACCACTGGCCGGCCGCCTACCGGGACGTTGTGCAGGCCAGGGTCGACGCCATCGAGTCGGGACATCCGATCGCCCTCGTGGAACGTCCGGAGTACAAGCGGCGCTGGCTGTCGGACCCATGGGCGAAGCGTGAGGAACGAGCGCTGCGTTCCTGGTTGCTCGATCGCTGTGAGGACGAACGCCTGTGGTTCGAGCTCCGGGGTGGTGCCAAGCACGCTCGCCCCCGGACGATCGATCAGCTCGCACGGGACCTCGGAGACGACGCCGACGTGACTGCCGTGGCCACGCTCTATGCGGCCGACCACCTCGGGAGGCGGGAAGCAACGCTTGGTGAAGTGCTGGCGTCGGTGCTGGCCGAAGAGCATGTGCCGTACGCGTCAGCGAAGCGATACAAGGAGTCGGGACTGCGTAAGCGTGCCCAGTGGGAGCAGGTCTGGGAGCTTCAGCGTCGCGAGGACGAAACAGGCGAAGCACTGGGGATTCCCGTTCCGCCCAAGTTCGTGAGCGCCGATTTCCAGCACGCGTCCTATTGGTCGATCCGAGGCAGCCTCGACATCCCCCGGGAACGCTTCATCTCCTATCCCGACGCTGTTGCCGCTGGCCAGGGCCTGCTGCTCGGCTGGTCCGGCTGGAACGAGGCAGACCGGGTGCGCGTCCTGCTGGAATTGGCCCGCGCGCACCACCAGCAGCCTCATCCGAGCGCATACCGGATCACCCCCCTCCTGATCGGCATCCAGGAACTGATTCCCTGGATCCACCAGTGGGAGGCTTACCCCGGATCCGGGATGAGGCCCGGCCAAGCGGACGAATTCCAATACGAGTTCGAGCAACTGCGCAGCGCGTACCAGCTCACCACGCACGACTTGACCTCTTGGCGGGCACGGAACAATGCCCCCTGAGTGGGGTGGACGTCGCTAGAAAGGGGAGAGCCGCGCCGTGTTTGCCCTCCGGCAGACTCGGCCCTGAGCACGCAGTCAGGGCTGAACCAGAATCGCTCAGACGGTGATCCGAGGAGTGCCATCAGGGGAGTAGTCGACCGCAATGATGTTCGATGGGCCGACCCATTCCTCCAGGGTCTTCAAGGCTTCCTCGGAGAGCTCGGTGGTGAAGAGCGTCACGAGGTTCTCTTGAGCGCGCGAGCAAGCGACGTAGAAAAGGTTTCGTGACCGTTCGAACCTCTTGTGATCCTCATCGCTGAGGGACTGGCTACGAGGGAAATCAGCGAGCATCTTCGGGAAGTTATACCGGGTCCAGCCGCCGAATACGGCCAGTACGGATGGGTATTCCTCGCCCTTGACGCCATGCTGTGTGGAGAATGGCGTTTTTTCGTTCACGTAATCACGGAGGGCTATGATCTGGCGGTACGGGACGTCTCTCAGCTTGCCGTATTCAACGATCTGTCGTGGATCGGACAGCAACTCCCCGGGCCGGAGAGAACTCAGCGCTTCTGTCCACTTCCGCTGACGGTCGTGAACGGCACGAGAAGGCGAGAAGTATTTCTGCTCTAGTACGATGTCCAGGACATCTCCGACCGTACCGATGTCGCGGGCCTCGTCGATTCGGTGGAAGAGATCCGCCCATCCGGTTTTATCGCTGCGATTCCTCATGCGGGGGCGAGAGCGTTTCAGGGTTTCCAGCATCAGTCCGAATCGCTTCGTGTGAAAGAATTCGCAAGCCGGCTCCAGGGTCTCCAACAGGAACGCCATGACATCATCCTGCTTGCGGACGTAGTCGTCGTTGTACTTGAAAACCTCATTTATCTGACCGAAGCCTAGCTCGCTGGCGATCGACGAATGGGTGAGCATGAGGGTCTTCAGCGGTTCGCCCTGGGGGATATGATTTCGTATCCGGGCATCCTCTGCGACGTGGCGAAGAGTTTCTTTCAAGGTCAGATCAGGGATCTGGCCCTTCTTGGAGCGCGCCCCCCGAGGTCCGGTCCAGGAATTCGTTTGGTAGACCACGACGGAGCCGGTCTTGCGGCCGGGAACCGGAGCTTGAGGAAGCTCAGGTCGCATGTGGTTGAGGAGGCTCACCACTGCCGGGCTGGAACGCCAGTTTGCTCGTTTGTCGATCGCGGTGACCGGAAGGTGGTCTATCTTTCCGCAGGTTCGATCGTAGATCTGCTGCCAATGATCCCCGAAGAACCCGTAAGTCGACCCGGTGGGCGGAGATGCAGTATTGCCAATCATGGCTTCTGCCAAGCCGGAGGGTGTGTCCTGGTATTCGTCGACGAAGATGATGGGGAACCGGTCGGCGACAAGTGACCGGAATTTCTTTCGCTCGAAGAGTCTGGTCGCGAGTGCAGGGACATCGTCGTGATGGAGCCAGGCGACGCCGTCTCTGATTCGGCGAAATCCCAGATCATAGCTGACAGAACAGCCATCGGCGGAGCCTTCTTCGGCCAGCAACTGCTTCCAGCCGGGAAGCGCGCAGATCTCTTGCGAAAGTGTTTTCTGGAAGCCGGAAATAATCTCCCAAAGGAAACCGTGGATCGTTCCGGCGAAGACATGGGGGCTGGCGTCGGTGCGGTTCACGATCTCATCGCGGGCGACGTTGGTATAGGTGACGCATGCCACCTGCTGGCCTTCTCGGGGCAAGTATTCTGGACGGTTTTCCAGGATGTGTCGAAGCGTGTCGATGAGTGAATGGGTCTTGCCCGCGCCGGCACCAGCTTCCAATTTGAAGTTGCGGCGACTGTCCAGGGAGGCGAGGATCTCGCGCAGCGCATGCCGGCTTTCCTGGTCCGCAGTGGCGCCATCTTGGAAAGTCGATACCTTCATTTCACTGCCACCTGGCCTTCGGGTGATTCACCGGGTTCGGCGTCGGGCTCCGGAATGTTCACCTCGGTCGGCATCGGTGTCTGGCGAAGCAGCCATTCGAGACCGCGCCTGATGTAGCGCGGGGTCATCCAATCCTCCTCCACAACTGCGAAGCGGAGGGCGAAATTGCTCTTCTTCTGTCCTCTCGCCAGCTCTCGCGCCTGCTGCTCCTGATCCGCAACGCTCTTGCTTCGGAAATCTTTCAGCTTGAAGATTTCGGGGTTGGCCAGGATGAATGCGTCCTCGAATGTTCGCCCGCATGCACCGCCAGGGATTTCCGGTACCTGGTAGGCCAGCCCGCGTCTTTCGATCACAGGCAGCTCGTCAGCAGCCGACTTCTCCAGTTCGGCGAGGGTGATTTCCTCTTTGTTGAACCACTTCTTGATCCCCTCGTTGGAGGTTGTGGTCCCCTCGGTCACACAGCAGCTTTTGAGCTTCTTAGCGGAGTCAGGCTTTACCGCGTCAACGTCGGTGATGACGAGCGTCGGAATCCCCAAGAAGTCCAGGAACGGGTAGAAGAGGTGGGCGTAAGCCCCGCCTACCTCCATCGCGGTGACGTACTGGCTTGCCAAGCTCCCCCACCCTTCCCCGCCGTTTTGGTCCAATCTCGCGATTGCGGCGGGGATAAAGAGGCGTTCGCTGGTTCCCTCGATCAAGATGGCCTTGTCGGCGAAGAAGAGGTCGGCCCTCGTCAACGTCAGGTACTTGTGGAGGAACTCCTTGCTCACTCCTGGGGCATCGGCAAGATTAAGGATCTGTGAGCTTGTGGCCCCATCCGGTTCGATGTGTGTGTCCAGCCGGAAGTATCGAACCGCAGGGAAACCCACCCTGTTGGCGATATGGGCGGAGTGGGTGGTCACAAGGAATTGCGCGTTCCAGGAATCCACCCCTTGGTCCGCAGCGGGAAATTCCTTCTTGAAAACTCCGAGCTGGTGAATGAAGACCTCCTGCATCTGGGGGTGCAGGTGAGCTTCGGGTTCCTCGATGAAGACTAAGTGGATGCAGGACTGGTTGCGTTGGGTCGCGTAATCCCGATAGTAGCTGAAGAGTGTGAGCAGGATGAGGAGGAGATTCCGTGACCCCAGGCCGCTGTATGACTCGGGCAGTTCGATTCCGGCTGATCCCGGGTACCTGATGCTGGTGAAGTTCGATAGAAGACGTTTCGCGTCCAGCGTGGTCCGGGTGGAGAAGTCTCGGCCCCCTAGGCCGGGGTATCCAAAATCGGTGACTGTGGGTGCCATCCTGTCATACATCTCCTGGATTTTTCCGTCCAGGCTTGAAAAGATCTCTCCCAGGGCGGTTTCCGCATCATCGGCGAAGTTCTTGAGTGGAGAATTCTCGTCTGCCTTGGAGGCGCCGATAAAGAGTGATTCGAAGACTCTGCCGATCGGCTCTTTGGGTCGCTCCGTCTCGTCGTCGAGGCCTCGTTGTGCTCTGACGAAGTCGACCTTGATCGCCCTGGCGACCTCGCTCATCGAAACGTTGCGGAAGTTCGTCGGATCGGCTGGGTCCACGGCTATAGCGGACCGTTCGAAGAGGTGAGGGATTCGAGGGCCTATAAGGGAGAGGAGGAGTGAATCGCCCCAACCCTCCACCAAGTCGTCTGGCCCATCACGGAAGAACTCCTTCATCACACCGGGCTTCAGGGCGTAACGGACAGTCACAACCGCTTCGGTGCAGTCCGGGTCGAGGTCGACGATGAGTGAGCCGAGGGAGCCGTACTCGGTGGTCTCCTTGTCGTAGCTGATGAGGACGGTCAGCGAGATCTCCGGGAGCAGCTTTCGTGCTGCTTCCTCGTCACCGGCGGTGAACGCTTTGTACGCCTGAGAGAACTCCGAGTAGGCCTCAGTGGAGAAGTCCTCCACACGGAGCCTGATGTCACCAGGGCGGAGAAACCTGCTCAGTACCTCCGCCAGTGACGTCTTGCCGGTGTTGTTACGCAGGGTCATTGCGTGATCGAGATCTGTCCGGGTTCGTCAGGTGAGGCCGAGGGCCTGTAGGGGCCGGTGGTAGTCACGGCCGGCATGGCGGACGG